>CAYMRG010000228.1:0-8275 GCA_964392555.1 uncultured candidatus Brocadiaceae bacterium | reverse complement strand
GCCGCGACCTCAGCGCCCGCACCGCGCGCCGCGCGCATCTCGACGCCGGGGCCGTAACGCAGGCGGATTTCGCGGGCGATGGCGACGAGGTCGCGCCCCGCGACGCGGCGGTGCCGCCCGACCGGCCGAGCCCCGGCGGCGAAGTCTTCGAAGCGCTCACGCTCGGCCTGCCCGGGCTCGTGCTGGCGCCGATCTTCTATCCGCTGTCGCTGCTGATGGCCGGCGATCTCGACGAGCAGGGACGCAACCTGCTGGCCGCGGCGATGGCCATGCCGGCGACCGCGACCGGCGCCGATGTCGAGGGCCAGCTCGGTGCGGCCGAGGCGCGGCACGAGTTCCACTTCGCCGGCTCGCAGTGGCTGGTCCTCGACTACCAGTGCCGGCACTGGGGGGTGATCGGCCGCGGGGCGCGCATCGCGCTGCGCGATGGCCACCTGCAGTGGATCCGGCTGACGAGCGTGCTGCCGCAGTTCAGCCCGCCCGAGTCGAGCGAGCCGGCGGCCCGTTGAGCGCACGTTCCGCGACCGATGGCGCGCGACGGCGGCGCCGTTGCTACGATCCGAACTTGCCCGCGCCCCACGAAGCCCCGCTGCACTGTCCCCACTTCGGCCGCTGCGGCGGCTGCACCGCGCTCGACGAGCCGATCGCCGACCAGCTCGCGGCGAAGCTGCTGCGCGCCGCCGACCTGCTCGGGCCATGGCTCGACGGGCGCGAACCCGAGGTCGCGCTGCCGCCGCGCACGCCGCGCCACGACCGGACGTCGATCCTCTACCCGGCCCAACTGCAGGAGCGGACGCTGCAGCTCGGCATCTACCGGCGCGGCACGCACGAGATCGAGCCGATCAGCGATTGCCGCATCCAGCACAAGACGCTGACGCGGCTCGCCGTTGACGTCGCCGAGCTGCTGCGCGAACTCAACCTGCCCGTCTACCTCGAGACGTCGGGCCGCGGGCTGGTGCGCGCGCTGCGGGCGCGGATCATGCCGGGGACCAACGAGCTGCTGGTCGGCCTGGTGACCACGCGCTCGGAGTTCAGTGAACGCAACCGCCTCACCGAGGCGCTGTGGCGACTGGCCGACGGCCGGCGCGACGACCAGGGGCGGCCGGTGCGCCTCGTCGGCCTGTGCCTCAACGTCAATCCCGAGCCCGGCAACGCGCTGCTCGGCGCCGAGACGATCACGCTACGCGGCCAGGACTGGCAGACCGACGCGGTCGGCGCGCTGCGCATCCGCGTCTCGTTCGCGAGCTTCTACCAGCAGAACCGCCACGCCGACGCGATCCTGTTCCGACCGGCGCTGGCGATGCTCGGTGACGTCCGCGGCCTGCGGGTCGTCGACGGCTACGGCGGCGTCGGCGCATTCGGCCTGCGCCTGTTGCGCGACGGCGCCGCACACGTGACGATCGTCGAGAGCGCGCCGAGTTCGTGCGCCGACGCGCGCGCGAACCTCGCGACCAACGGCTTCGCCGACGCCGAAGTGCGCGAGGAGCCGTTCGGCGCGGCGCCGCTGCCGCCGTGCGATCTGCTGGTGGTCGACCCGCCGCGTGCCGGCCTGATGACGCAGGGCGCCGACGCCGTGCGCGCCGCGGCCGCGCCGCGCGTGCTGCTGGTCTCGTGCTCGCTCGACGCGTTGGCGCGCGACCTCGCGGCGCTGCACGCAGCCTATCGTGTCGCAGCGCTGCGGTTGTGCGATCTGTTCCCGCACACCGAGCACGTCGAGGCGGTCACCCTGCTCGAACGGCGCTGACCCCGCTTCACGCGCTGGTCGCACTGCGCGCGGACTCGGCCTCGGGTGCGACCGGCACCTCGACGCGGAAGCAGGCGCCTCCCAGCTCCGAATCGCCGACCGCCACGGTGCCGCCGATCGCCTCGGCGCAGGCCTTGACCGAGAACAGGCCGAGACCGGAACCGTGCTCCTTGGTCGAAGTCAGCGCGGTGAACAGGTCTCCGCGCCGCTCCCGCGGCACGCCCGGGCCGTCGTCGTGCACTTCGATCACCGCGCGGTTGCCGCGCCGCACGATCCGCACCTCGACGCGCCCGCGTCCGCCGGTCGCCTCGCCCGCGTTGAGGACCAGGTTGCCGACCATCTGGTTCACCGCCAGCGGGCTCGCCTGCACCCGCGCATCGCTCTCGCAAGTGAACGCGACGCGGCAGCCGCGCAGGTGCGCGTGCTTGCGCAGCATGGCGACGCTGTCGCGCGCGGCCTCCGCGAGCCGCAGCTCAGACGTCGGCTCCCCACCACTGCGCTGGCTCAGGCCGACCAGTTTGCGGTTCAGCTCGGTCAAACGCCGCGTCGAATCCCGCAGCCGCTGCAGGTGTTCGTTGTCGCCGATCTCGGCCTCGAGCAAGGCCAGCTCGCCGAGCTCGGCGGTCAGCACGTTGTTCGCGTCGTGCGCGATCGACGACGCGATCAGACCGGCCAGCACCCGCCCCTCGTGGACGAGCAGCGCATGTTCGCGCAGCACGATTCTCTCCGTGGCGGCCTGCAGGCGCAGCATCGCCCAGCGTGTCGCGACGAACAGCAGCACTGCCGTGACGACGACGTAGACGACGCCCTTGGTCTGTTCGATGCGCTCGAGATCATCGACCGACGTCGCGAGCAGGGCGGCGATGCGCCCGGACAGGACGATGTATGCCCCCGCCAGAAGCGCATAGCCGCCGGCCAGGACCAGCGCGTACCGAGTGGCTCTCCGCAAGTGTGCACGTCTCCTTCCTGTGGCAAGGCCGGAGCAATGGTAGCCGATTCGCGGGCCGCGGCAACCGCCGACGATCGCCGTGGCCGGGGGTCAGCCCAGCAGCAGCTCGACGTCGGCCCGGGTCAGGTCCTGCAGCAGCGAACGGTCGTCGCCGAGGATCGCCTCGCACAGCGCGCGCTTCTTCTGCTGCAGCTCGAGCACGCGCTCCTCGACGGTGCCACGACAGACGATGCGGTAGGCGTGCACGGGCCGGCGCTGGCCGATGCGGTGCGCGCGGTCGATCGCCTGCAGTTCGGCGGCGGGATTCCACCACGGATCGAGCAGGAACACGTAGTCCGCCGCGGTCAGATTGAGCCCGAAACCGCCCGCCTTGAGGCTGATCAGGAACACCGCGCACGCCGGGTCGGTCTGGAACCGCCGCACCCGCTCGTCGCGATCGCGGGTGCCGCCGTCGAGCCGTTCGCAGGGGATGCCGCGGCGATCGAGCTGCGCGGCGACGAGGTCGAGCAGCGTCACGAACTGCGAGAACACCAGGACCTTGTGACCTTCCTCCACCAGCTCGGCGAGGCGCGGCAGCAGCACATCGAACTTCGCGCTGGCGGCGGTCCGCCGCGCCGGATCGAGCAGGCCTTCGTGACACGCCGCTTGCCGCAATCGCATCAGCGCCTGCAGCACGACCATGCGCTGCTGGTTGCCGAGCGCGCCGCCTTCGCCGGGATCGAGCAATTCGGCGCGGAAGTGGCCGGCGAGCTGGTCGTAGCGCTGCCGCTGGTCGGGTTCGAGCTCGCACCACAGCGTCTGCTCGATCTTGTCGGGCAGGTCGGACAACACGGCGGCCTTGGTGCGGCGCAGCATCACCGGCCGCAGCGCGCGCTGCACCAGCTCGCGATGGCCGCGCATCGCCTCGTCGGCGAGGCCCTTGGCGAACAGCGCGCGGAACGCCGGCAGGCGGCCGAGCATGCCGGGGTTCAGGAATTCGAACAGCGACCACAGCTCGCCGATGTGGTTCTCGACCGGCGTGCCGCTGAGCGCGAGGCGGTGCTGCGCGCGCAGCAGACGCGCGGCCTTGCTGGTCTGCGTCTGCGCGTTCTTCGCCATCTGCGACTCGTCGAGGATCGCATAGTGGAAGCGCACGCCGTGGTCGACGAAGCGCGGCGCGTCGGTGCGCAGCAGCGCGTAGGTCGTCAGCACGAGATCGTGGCGGCCGAGCGCGTCGGGCCCCGTCGCCTGCCAGCGATCGGGCTGGCTGAAGTCGATCACGCGCAGCGCCGGGGCGAAGCGCGCGGCCTCGGCGCGCCAGTTGCCGAGCACGCTGCGCGGCGCGACCAGCAGGCTCGGCGCACGGCGCCGGCCGCGCGCGTGTTCGCCGGCCAGCAGCGCCAGCACCTGCACGGTCTTGCCGAGCCCCATGTCGTCGGCGAGGCAGCCGCCGAGGCCGAAGTCGCGCAGGAAGTGCAGCCAGCCGAGGCCTTGCCGCTGGTAGGGCCGCAGTTCGCCGCGGAACGCCTTGGGCGGATCGACCGGCGCCACGGCGGCGAACGACCGCAGTTGCGCGCGCCGCTGCGCGAAGCCCGCGTCGACCGCGAAGCCGGCCTCGGCATCGGCCTCGAGCAGCGCGTCGAGCAACAGCGCCTGCGACGTCGGCAGGCGCAGCGACTCACCTTCGACCTCCGCGCCGAGCCGCCGCAGCAGCTCGATCCGCCGCACCCACGCCGCCGGCAGCAGCCCGAACGAGCCGTCGCCGAGCTCGACGAAACCGTCGGGCGTGACCTTGCGCCGCAGCAGCTCCGGCAGGCGCACGGTGCGGCCGCCGCAGGCGAACCCGGCGCCGACGTCGAGCCAGTCGATGCCCCAGCCGATCGTCGCGATCGCGTCCTGCACGACGCGCAACGGCTGGCCTTCGGCGAGCACGCGCAGGCCGCCGGCGCACAGCGCGTCGACGACCGCGGGCACCGCGGCGCGTTCGCACGTCCACGTCACCGGCCCGCTCGGCGTGAGCCCGCTCGCGGCGACCGCGGCCGCGAGCCGCAGCTCGGCCTCGGCATCGCGCCGCAGCACGTGGTCGCCGGTCGCGACCAGCGGCGACGGGTCGGTCGGCAGCACGGTCGCACCGGCGTAGTCGACCGCGAACTCGGCCGCGACCGGCGCGCTGGCGTTGGCGGGCTGGCGCAGCGTGACGATGCCGTGCGGCGTCGCCGCGGGCTGGGGGGCGACCGGTGGGGGGAGGGCCTGCTGCGCGCCGCGCCAGCCGGCCAGTGTCTGCAGCAGCTCACCCGCTTCGTCGGCCGGCACGCGCAGCGAACCGCGCGCGAGTTCGCGCGCGAGCGGCTCGCCGCCGTCGCACGCGACCCGGACCAGCGCATCGTCGAACAACGTGAAACCGTGCGCAGGCAGGTCGCCGAAGCGCTTCAGCGGCACCGCGACCTCACCGCGCCGCAGCACGCCGCGCAGCTCGACGAGGTCGCGACCTTCGGCGGCGGCGAGCTCGACCTCGAAGCGGAACGGCTCGTCGACGTCGATCCGCAGCGGTGGCCCTTCGCCGGAACTCGGCGGCACGCCCTGGTGCGCGCGCCCGGTGCGCGCCAGCCACGGCAGGATCGCCGCGAGTTCGTCGCCATCGAGGCACCACGGCGTGCCGAGCCGCACGTCCTGCAGCGCCAGCGACTGGCCGTAGCCGTAGTAGTAGGCGTGGCCGCGCCGCAGGTCGCGCGCGTAGAGCGCCAGCAGCGTGCGATCGGCGGGCGGCAGCGCGGCGATCACGTCGCGGCTGAGCACGCCCTGGCGCGCGGCGCCGTAGCGGCCGTCCTTGCGCGGGTAGCGAGCCCGCACGAACACCGTGAAGCCATCGCCGGCGCCGACGTCACCGTCGTCGCGCGCGACGTAGTAGTCGAGGCGCGGGATGTCCTCGGCCGCCGGCGTGCGCGGCGCGATCGCGGCCAGCCGGGCCTGCCAGTCGAACCGACGCCGGGCCGACCGTTCGCCGCCGCCGCCGGCCATCGCGTCGCCCGAGGCGGCGTCGAGCCCGTGCAGGCTCGCGCCGATCTCGTCGAGCGCGCGGTCGACCTCGAGCACGGTCGCCCAGATGTGCGGGCATGCGCCGTGCAGCCGCGCGGTGCTGCACGAACAGGACCATTCGCAGTCCTCGCGCTGGACGTCGCGGATCGTGACGCGGTGCTTGCTGTGGTCGTGGACGACCGCCTCGGCGCTCGCGCCGTCGAAGTCGACCAGCGCCACGGCACCGGCCTGCCACAGCGCGCGGCCGCGCACCTGCAGCAGGGCCAGCACGCGGCCGCTGAGCCCGCGCACGAACGGCGACGTCATGCCCCTCCCCCGACGGTCACTTCGCGCCCAGCTTCTTCGCGATGCGCGCGCGGAAGATGTCCACCAGCGCGCGGCCCGATTCGGTTTCCTTGGCGATCCACTCTGCCTTGTGGAACGACCGGGGGTTGCCGACGGAGCGAATCGCGGCCAGGTACGGCTCGACGCGCGCGAACAGGAACAGGCCCTCGCCGGCGCTGTCGAGCAGGAAGTCCGGGTGGATCACGCCGCGCCACGCCATCGAGTAGACCATCTCCCAGTAGGTCGAGGTCTGGCGGTAGGCGCGGTTCAGCGGGTGCTCGGGTTGCAACACGGCGACCGCCTCGGCCTCGTTGCGCGGCCAGTAGTCGCGGTTGATCGCGTCGCGCGACTCGCGCATCACCGGTTCGCGGCGCAGGTCGTAGATCTTCAGGATCAGGTCGGCATCGTGGTGGTCGGGCTTGTCTTTGCTCATGCCGACAAGCGTCGCGCGAACGGCCCCCGCGCGAAAGTATGAAGCGGCGGCACTCAGCGGCGGAATTCGCGGCGCACGGACTCACGGTCGACCGTGATCGAGTCCTCGCGCTCGCCGAGCGCATCGGTGACCACGACGCGGTAGACGCCGGGCGGCAGGTAGCCCTGCCAGCGCGACCTTTGCCGCGGCAGACCCGAGCGCGTGGACCGCTCGCCCGCGAACACCTGGACCACGGCCTGGGGGTCTTCACGCCCGCTGCCGACGGTCGCCCGCAGTTCGACGAACGGGCGCGGCTCGACCTGCAGCGTCAGCTTGGTGCGGACGCCGGGCGCGATCGCGACCTCGCGCGCCGGCAGCGGCGCGAACGGCAGGAAGTCGACGGCCTCGGCGGTGCGCGTATCGTCCAGTTGCAGCGTGCAGGTCCCGCTCGGCAGGCTCAGGTAGACCAGCTCGCCACCGCTCCGCGCGGAGCCGGTGCCGAGCGCGAGGTCGACGCACGGCACATCGCGCCCACCGACGCGCAGGGCTGGCAGGCGCGCGGCCGTGACGCGCACCTCCTTGCCGCCGGCGTCGCGAAACTCGAGCTGCAGCTCGCCGCGCGGCGGCAACGCGAACGCGACGGACAGTTCGCGCTCGTCGCCCCTCACGTCGAGCTCGCGGGGGGCGACGGCGGGCAGCGATGGCGCGACCGGCCGGATCAGCCAATGGCCCGGCGGCAGATCGGGGAGCGAGGCATGCAGGCCGTCCCCCGAGCGCAGTTCCAGCCGGCACGGCATCGGCGCCAGCGGGCATTCGCCGACCAGTTCGAACTGCAGTTTCGGCACCGGCAGCGCCCCCGCCGCGAACGCCAGGTCGAGGCGCACGGTGGCAACCTCGATGCGACAATTCGCACGCGGCACCCCGGGCGCGATCGGCACCACCTGCGCCGCGAGGAAGAACTCGTCGGTCCGGTCGACCCGTAGCTGCGCCATGCGCTGCCCGCTGACGACCCGCACCGTGGCGTCCCCGGGCGGCACGAAGGCGACGAACTGCCCGTCCGCGGCGGTGGTCACGAACTGCTTGCCGCCGCCCGCGGGCCACACCTCGACCACGCCCGAGACGAACGGTTCGCCGCGCTGGAGCACGGCGCCGGTCAACGCCACCTGGCCTGCCGGCAGCCGCCATTCGAGGTCGCTCCGCACGCCGTCGCCCAGGACGACCGTCTCCTGCAGGGGACCGCCGACGAGTTTCAGCACATACTCCGCGGCCGCGCCGCGGCGTTGCAAGGTGAAGCAGCCTTGGTCGTCGGTGACGGCGATGTCGAGGTCCTTCGCCGTTCCGTCGGTGCCGTGCCGTGCCGACCGGATCCGTGCCTTGGCGACCGGTTGCCCGCCCGCGTCGAGCAACCGCCCCGACACACCCCGGCCGGCCTCGGCGGCGCGCGGCACGGGCGCGGGCGCGGGCGCGCGGGCTTCGGCCGTCGGCTCGTCCGCCGAGCGGCACCCAAGGAGCAGGCTCGTCACGGCGGCGGCCAGGACCACCGCGCGCCAGGATCCGCCGGGGCGCGCAGTCACGATCGGTTTCCCGCGCGCGGCCGCAACTCGATGCCACCGAACGACACCGCTCCCGGCGACGACCAGCGGAACACGTGCGCCGAGTGGCCGGTCGCGGTCAGCAGCGCCTTCTTCAGCCGCAGCGCCTCGTACCAGACCTTGCCGCGCTCGCCGAGCAGCACGACGGTGCCGCCACCGCCGCGCCCGCGCGCCTTCGCGCCGACCAGCGGGGCACCCGACGCGCGGCGCGGCTCGGCCTCGCGCACCAGCAGGGCGGT
>CAYMRG010000227.1:0-8287 GCA_964392555.1 uncultured candidatus Brocadiaceae bacterium | reverse complement strand
GCATGTGCACCTCGTCGATCAGGTACACCTTGTTCGCGCCGACGCTGTAGGCGGCGTTGTTGGCGAACGTCAGGTTGGGGCGACCGCTCCATGCCTGCATCGCCGCCGCGCCGCCCTGGCTGACGAACGTGTTGTGCTCGACGCGCAGGTCGCGGCTCAGGCCCTGGTGGTCGTGGCTGCCGAACGCGAACGTGCCGCCGACCGCGAGGTTGTTGCGCACGGTCGCCTCGCCCTGCACCTGCAGCACGACGTCGTCGCTGTCGTAGCAGAGGTTGCCCTCGATCAGATTCTCGCCGACGCCGCCGGTGCCGTAGACGAGGATGCACGGGTTGCGGCAGTCGTGGACGCGGTTGCCGACCAGCCAGACGTGGTGGGAGCCCTGCTTGAGTTCGATGCCATCGCCCTGGCCGGCGACCGCACTGCGCGTGTCGTGCACATGGTTGAAGGCGACCACCGACCAGCTCACG
Source organism: uncultured candidatus Brocadiaceae bacterium (assembly GCA_964392555.1). Taxonomy (GTDB): domain Bacteria; phylum Planctomycetota; class UBA1135; order UBA1135; family UBA2386; genus CAYMRG01. The sequence continues at coordinate 7,820 of CAYMRG010000227.1, read as the reverse complement.
GTGACGCCACCGCCGTTGCTGCCGAGGTACAGCCCTTCGCCGTTGGTGCCCGGACCGGGCCGGGCGACCTCGTTGCGCGTCAGCCAGAGGTGGTGGGTCGAGACGCTGCTGGCGGCGATGCCGACGCCCTGGCCATCGTGCAGGTAGCAGTCGTCGAGCCAGAACTCGGCGCAGTCGTAGAGCCGCAGCAGGTCCGAGCCGCCGGTCAGCTCGAGGCCGCGGACGAGCCAGTAGCGCGCCGGGGCGTTGCTGCCGACGTTCAGCGCGTTCTGGCTGGCGTCGGGTCGGGTGATCACCGGCCGCTGCGCCGGATTCGCCGCGAACAGCCAGATCGGCGCCGTGGCGCTGCCGATGCCGTTCAGGTCCAGCCGGTTGGCAACCGACCACGTGCCGGGACCGACGGCGAGACCCTGGCCGGGGCCGAGCGCCGCGACGGCGGCGTGCAGGCGCGCGCCGTTGCCCAGCGCGTCGAGGCTCGCGTCGTAGAGCAGCGTCGTGACCTGCGCCGGCGGCGTCGCCGCCCAGGCCGGAAACCACGCCGTCGGCGGCCAGGTCTGCGCCGACAACGGCGCGGCGACCAGGGCGACGAACAGGCCTGCGGTGGCCGAGGCGGCGAAGGAGTCGGGCATCGGCGCGCCCTACGCGGGTCGGTCCGCGGGCGGCCTGCGAATTTGCGCCGCCCGGGCGGCGCCCCGGCTCACCCGTTGCTGCGGTTCGTGAACAGCCCCACCGCGCTGCCGCGGTGGTCGAACCAGCCGAGCAGCAGGCGCGCGCTGTCGATGCGCAACACGGGGTGCTCCTGCGGCGCGGTCCCGTCGCCGAAGCCGGTCGGGCTGGTGAACGTCGCGCCGTAGTCGAACGAGCTGCAGCGCACGATCCGCGCCGTCGTGGCCGCCACGGTGCCGCTGCGCCATGCCGCGAACACGTAGTGGCCGCGGCTGGCGATCTGGGGCTCGCCGGGCACGTCGCTGCCGGTGCTGACCTGCAGGTGGGTGGGCTGGGCGCCGAGCGCGCCGACGCGCGTGACCCAGACCGCGGTGCCGCCCGTCACGTAAGCGGCATAGATGCGTTCGCCCTCGGCGTGCACGGCGGGTTCGGTCACCGCGCCCTGGTCGATGCCGCGCAGCTCGGTGGCGTTGGTCGGCCAGGTGATGCCGGCGTCCGGGGAAGCGACGTACTCGAGCACGCCGGCGCGCAGCCAGGTGACCACGAGCCGTTCGCCGGCCCGCGCCAGGCCCACCGACGCGACGTCGGCGGTGGCGGGGCTGCGCCGCTGCGCCGCGCCCCACGTCACGCCGCCATCGCTGCTGCGCACGGTGTAGACGCCGGCGAACGACGCGCCGAGCCGTTCGTCGACGATCGCCAGCACGGCCACGTCGCCGGCGAGGTCGAGGCGCACTTCGCGCTGGTTGGCACCACCGTCCGCGACCGCGGCCGCCGTGCTCCACGTGGCTCCGAGGTCGCCGCTCGCCGCCGCTTCGACGCGGCCGTTGCCGAACTGCGGATTGCCGCGGACCCAGGCGGCGCAGAGGTTGGCGCCGCTGCCGGCCACGGTCAGACCGCTGACCGACACGCCGATGCCCGGCACGTTGACCAGCACGGCGGGCGCGAAGGTCTGGCCGGCGTCGGCCGAGACCGCCGCCTGGACCGCGATCCCGTCGCCGATCCAGGCGATGACCACGTCCTGCCCGGCGCAGGCGATCTGCGGCGCCGAGGCGATCTCGGTGGCACTCAGGACCTGCTCGCTCGCCCAGGTGGTGCCGCCGTCGACCGAGACGCGGTGGCGCAGCACGCCGCCATCGACCCAGGCCGCGTGGACGATGGCGCCGTCACGCTCGATCGCGAACGCATCGACCGCCGTCGTACCGGCATCGAGCTGCTGGTCGGTCGCGGCGAGCACCGGCGGCCAGGTGAGGAACGTGAACGCGCTCGGGCCGAGCTGCGCGGTGCCGTAGGTGTGACCGACCGCCACCGCGGCCGGTCCGGCGCTGACACCGGTCGGCGTTTCGCAGGTCAGCCTGGTCTCGTCGACGACGTGGATCGACGTCGCCGCGCCGCCGCCGAACTGCACGCCCGGCACCACGGCGCCGCCCAGCGCGAATGCGCTGCCGGTCAGGGTGACCGACTGGGCGTGGCCGACGAACGCGCTGGTCGGCTCGACCGCCGTCAGGGTCGGCGCGCCGGAGCGGACGACCAACAGGTCGATCGCCGCGGCCTGGCCGCGCGGATCCTGCACCAGCAACTGCACGGTCGCCGCCGCCGGCGCGCCGACCGCCTGCAACCCGAGCGTGAACGTGCCGCCGGCGACCGGCGTCTGGAAGTCGAGCCCGGCGGCCGCGATGCCGTCGCCGGTGGCGTTGCACTGCCATTCCAGGGTGTCGCCGTCCGGATCGGTCGCCGTGAACACGAACTGCTGCGCCCCGCCGGTCGGCACGATCGCCGTGTACTGCGCGCCGCTGCCGCCCAGGCCCGACGGGACGACCAGTTGCGGCGGCTGGTTGGGCGGCGGGGGCGGGGTGCCGCCACCGCCGCCGCCGCCGCCGCACGCGACGGCGCCGACGACCAGGGGGAGCAGCACGAACCAGGAGGTGCGCGGAAGCGGACGCATGTGGCGAGCGTAGCCCTCGGGCACGCGACCGTTACACCGCGACCGGGCCATTTTTCGGGCTGCCCGGCGACCCGCCATGCCTCAAGGTCATGGCGCCGAACGGTCGATGGGAACGGCGGATGCGCGTTCACCAAACCGACCTGCACGGCGTTCTGCGGCTCGAGCCCGAGGTCTTCCGCGACCACCGCGGCAGTTACGTCGAGCTGTTCGACACCGCTCGCTTCACGACCCTCGGCATCGACCGCGAATTCGTCCAGGACGACATCTCGGTCTCGCACACCAACGTGCTGCGCGGGCTGCATGGCGACTACGCGACGACCAAGCTGGTGTCGGTGCTCGCCGGTGAGGGCTACGCGCTGCTGGCCGACAACCGGCCGGCGTCGCCGACCTACCGCCGCTGGCAGGCGTTCACGCTGAGTGAAGACAACCGCAACCTGCTGCTGCTGCCGCCGGGCATCGGCAACTCGGTCTACGCGGTCCGGGGCCCGCTCGTCTACTGGTACAAGCAGACGACGCACTTCGTGAAGGGCCAGCAGTTCACGATCCGCTGGGACGACCCCGAATGGGGCTTCGTCTGGCCGACCGACGCACCGATCCTGTCGGCGCGCGACGCGAGGGGGAGCTATGTCACGACGGCCTAGGTGTCTGATCACGGGGTTCACGGGCATGGTGGGCAGCCACCTCGCCGACCACCTGCTCGCGGCCACCGACTGGGACGTGACCGGGTTCCTGCGCTGGAACGAGGACCTGGCGAACGTCGACCACCTGCTGCCGCGGATCGACGCGAAGGACCGCGTCGGCCTCGTCTACGGCGACCTCAACGACTACGCGTCGCTGCAGAAGGCGATCGCGACCGTGCGCCCGGACTACGTGTTCCATCTGGCGGCGCAGAGCTTCCCGAAGACCAGCTTCGACGCGCCGCTCGAGACGCTGCAGACCAACATCCTCGGCACCGCGAACCTGCTCGAGGCGATCCGCCTGTCGGGCCAGCAGCCGATCGTGCACGTCTGCGCGTCGTCGGAGGTGTTCGGCCGCGTGCCGCAGGATCGCCTGCCGATCACCGAGGACGCGCCGTTCCACCCGGCGTCGCCGTACGCGATCAGCAAGGTCGGCACCGACCTGGTCGGGCGCTTCTACGGCGAGGCCTACGGCCTGTGCGTGATGACGACGCGCATGTTCACGCACACCGGGCCGCGGCGCGGCGACGTGTTCGCGGAGTCGACGTTCGCCAAGCAGATCGCGCTGATCGAGGAAGGGCGCATCGAGCCGGTCGTCAAGGTCGGCAACCTCGACTCGCTGCGCACCTGGTCGGACGTGCGCGACGCCGTGCGCGCCTACCACCTGCTGGTGACCGTGCGGCCGACGCCGGGCGCGTACTACAACATCGGCGGCACCTACACGTGCACGGTCGGCGACATGCTGCGCCACCTGCTGTCGCTGTCGACGCGCGACGACATCGCGATCCGCGTCGATCCCGAACGGCTGCGCCCGATCGACGCCGACCTGCAGGTGCCCGACACCAGCCGGTTCCGCGCCCACACCGGCTGGCAGCCGGAGATCCCGTTCGCGCAGACGATGCAGGACCTGCTCGACTACTGGCGCGATCGGGTCCGCAGCGGGCGGCAGTTCCTGGTGCGATGAACGACCTGCGGTGGGCACACGAGGTCGACGCGATCGCCACCGGCGATCCCGAACGGCTCGGCCACGGCTATGCGGACTCACAGTTCGCGTGGCGGCACGCGCCCGCCATCGACTTGCCGCGCACGGTGGCACTCGACGTGCTGCGCGTGCTGCGTGGACTGGGGCGGGCGCCCTCGATCCTGGTCGTCGGCCGCTGCGGCGGCGGTGGCCTGCTGCAGGTTCTCACGCGGTTTGCGCGCCGGGTGGTGCTGATCGCGCCCGACGCAGCGGCGGCGGCGCCTGCGCTCGCGGCGCCGCATGCGGCGCTCGCCGGCGACGCGGAGGACCCGGCGGTTGCCGCGGCCGCTGCGGAACTGCTGCCGAGCTGCGACGGGCTGCTGCTCGACACCACCGGCGGGGGAGCGGCGATGCGGCGCCTGTGGGCGCGCTACGCCGCACTCGTGCGACCGGGGGGGCAGGTGCTGCTCGTCGATCGCACCCAGGCGGCGCCGTGTTTCGGCGCGGCCGGTGACGGCGTCGACGCGTTCGTCGCCGAGCTGCAACGCGACGTGCTGGCACCGGCCGACGTGCGCCTGCAACGCCTGGGCGGCGCGCTCGCCGTGTTCACCTACCAGCAGCCGGTCGCGACGGCCGAGCTGCCCGCGCGGTTCGCGGCCGTTCCGCCGGCGCCGCGCTGCGCCGCGACACTGGTCGCCGGCTTCCGGCTCGCCGACCTCGGCGCGCTCTGGTGCGCGGTGCCCGCCGACGAACCGGAACCCACGCCGCACAGCCTCTGGCACAACCGGCACGCGGTGGTGCTGGCGGCGCGCGACCGTTCGGCCATGGCCGGGCTGGCCGCAGCGTTCCATCGCGCCGAACCCGAACTCACCGCCGCGCGCACCGCTCTGGCTGCCGGCCGCGCCGGCAGCGCGCTCGAACAGATCGGCGCCGTCGCCATCGCCAACCCGGACCTCGCCGAAGGACTGGGGCGTTCGCTCGAACGCGCGCCCTGGAACCGGCGTCTGCTGCTCGCGCTGGGCACACTGTGGCTCGCGACCGGGCACCCGCGCGAAGGCGTCGCCCTGTTGCGCAAGGCCCTGCGCATCAAGCTCGGTGATTCGGACCTGCTGCGCACGATCGCGGCCGTGTGCACGGACGTGCTCGCGGATCCGGCAGCGGCGCGCGAGACCCTCGAGGCCGTCAAGGCGCAGGTGCGCGAACGCCGCCTCGCCGACACCTGCCGCGGCCTGCCGGGCAGCAACCTGCTGTGGCAGTACCCGCAGCTTCTCGACCGCCTGCGCAGCGTCGTCCACGTCGGCGCGGGCCGCGGCGACGACGTGCCGGCGTGGTCGGCGCTCGAGTTCGCCGAGCAGACGCACGTCGAGGCACATCCCGAACTCGCCGAACGGCTGCGCGCGCGCTGCGCGCTGGCGGGTGAGCGCGTCCAGGTGCTGCAGGTGGCGGTTGGCGGCACGCCAGGTGCCGGCACCTTGCGCTGGGGACGCGATCCGGCCGTCGCGTCGCTGTGCCGCCAGCATCCGCTCGCGCAGCTTCGTGCCGACGAGTGCCAAGCCAATTCCTGCGAGGTCGAGGTCCAGACCCTCGATGACCTCCTGGCGCGCGGCGACCTGCGGGATGGCGGATGCGACGTGCTGCACCTCGACGTCGAAGGCGCCGAGCTCGACGTCCTGCGCGGTGCGGTCGCCCTGCTGCAGCACGTACAGGTGGTGTCGGTCGTCGTCGCCGTGGCGCCACTGTATGCCGACGCGCCGTTGCCGCAGCAGATCCAGGCGTTCCTGCACGACGGCGTCGACGGCGTGTCGTTCGGCCTGTGCGCCTACGAACCGCGCGCTGACGGCCGCCGCGGCCAGTTGCTGTTCCGCCGCCCGGAGGAAGACTGATGCGGCCGTTCTACGTGCACCACGACGGTCCGCGCGCCCACCTGCTGCCGCTGCGGCCGTTGCTGCGCCAGGCCCTCGCACACGGTTTGCCGCTGTCGCTCGGCGTCTGTCGCGGCGATGAGGCGCTGTTCGCCGACTTCGCCACGGCGGGGCTCGAGGTCGTGGTGGGGCCGCTCGCCAACATGCCGCGCGGCGCGCCGTTCGGTCTCGCCGCCTGCTGTCCGCCCGGGCATGCGCCGCTGCCGCTGCGCTGGGGTCACGATTTCGATCCGGCCGCGTTCTCCTGGGAAGGCGCGGTGAAGGCGTTCCACCGCGGCCTGCGCCGCCACGGCTGCCAGGTCACGATCGCGGATCCCGAGGGCCCCGCGCCGATGTTCGACCTCGGCGCCGACCTGCCGGCGCCGCGGCTGCCGCGCCCCGGCATCTACCTCGACCTCGAGCGCAGCCTCGATCCGCGCTGCTGGTTCGTCTGCGACCTGCCGCGCCTCGCCGCCGTGCTTCCGGACCACGACGTCTACTGCACGCGCGTCCCCGCGGGCGCGCCGGCGAACGTCTTCGACGTCGCCGACCTCGGCTGGCCGGCGCGCGCGGCGCTGGCGAACGCCTGCGACGTGCTGGTCGGCACGACGTTCGACCCGTTCGCCCTGGTGCTGACCGAGGCCAACCGCGACAAGCCGAAGGCGCTGTGTGGCCACGACCCGCGCGTCACGCCGCCGTTCTGGGACTACCCGGGCAACGCGCTCGAACTGCTGCCGGGCATGGACGACCTGGTCGACTTCCTACTCGCCAACGTCGCCGAGGTGACCGCGTGACCGACACCGTCCTGGCCCCGCTGCCGCACCAGGAGAACAGCCTCGCCGCGGCGTGCGCGCAGGCGCGCGCGACCGGCGTGGTGCTGGTCGGCGCCGGCGACCATGCGCTGCTGGGCGAACTGCACGCGCTTGCGCTGCCGACCACGGTCGTCGACGTGCGCCCTGCGGCGCTCGCGCGGGCACGCGCGGCCTGCGGCGACATGGCGGCCGACGCGATCCGCTGGCTGCAGGGGCAGCCGCCGCGCGTGCTCGCCGACCTCCGCTGCCAGCTGCCGACGTCGGGCCTGTTCGTCTTCGACGGTCGCGGCACGTCCGTCGAACGCCTCGGCGAGGCGATCTTCTGGCTGCCGCGCGGCGAGGGCGCGATCGCGCTGCTGCTCGACGAGCCGCAGGCGCTCGCGGCCGTCCACGACCAGTTGCTGCGCTGGTCGCCGGACCACGTCGTGCGGCCGTTCGCGACCGCGGCCGGCCGGCCCGCGTTGCTGGTCCTGCCGCGGCCGCGCGTGCACGTCACGTTCCTGATCGAGAAGTACACCGGCGAATACGGCCGCTCGGGCCTGTCGATCAACCTCGACAATCTGGTCGCGACGCTCGACCAGACCGGGCTCGCGTCGTGGAACGTCGTCCACTACGACGAGTGCTTCCACGAGGGCCGGCCGCTGCCGCGGCACGAACTCGCGAAGCCGGCCGACTGCGACGAGCACGTGCTCGCCTGCGTGCTGCACTACCACAGCCGCGCCAACCCGACCGCCGCCGACCTCCTGTACGCGCGCCTCTCCGGCTCGCGCATCGTCTACTTCTGGCTCGACAAGAAGATCAGCGCCAGCACGCCAGAATACTACGCGCTGGCCGACCTCATCGTCGTCTTCGACGGCAACG
>CAYMRG010000226.1:0-8313 GCA_964392555.1 uncultured candidatus Brocadiaceae bacterium | reverse complement strand
GCGAGCATGGCTGGCACGATGCTGGTCACCGCGCGCCGCAGATCGCTGGCGCCCAGTGCCAGGACCTCGCCGCCGTGTTCGGCGAGGAAGGTCGACAGCGTCGTCACGTTGCCAGCTGCGTATTCCTGCTGCAGGCGGGCCACGTCGTAGTGGCAGACGACCTTGAGGTAGGTGCTGTGCCAGTTGTCGTTGCGCAGGGGGGCACCGGTCGCGTGCATCGCCGGCACGGCGTGCGGCAGGAAGCCGATTGCCGCGGCGACGACGAACACCAGCGCGCTGCGCCAGCCGCCGCGATGCCAGAGGAGCAGACATGGCACCGGCGCGAGCCACGCGGCCGGGAAGCGGCAGGCGAACGCGAGGCCGACCATGATCCCTGCCAGCCAGGCGCTGCCGCGGCGCTGGCCGAGCGCGCAGGCGATGGCCGCGATCCCGAATGCCGTCGACGTCATGTCCGAGCAGGCCATGGTGCCGAACATCCAGATGCAGCCGTTGGCTGCGGCGAGGCAGGCGGCCGGAACGCCGGCGCCGGCGCGCAACCGTTCGGCGAGGCGCGCGATGGCGAACACGAGCAGGCCCGCGGCGAGCGCCGAGACGACGCAGCCGGCGCGCAAGCCGTCGCCGACCAGCGGCAGCACGGCCGCGATCAGGACCGGATAGCCGAACGGGTGGAACCGGTCGGGCACGATGTGGCCCTGCCACAGCTGCTCGGCGACCGTGCCGTAGCGATCGACCTCGGCGTCGACCTCGGCGCCACGCCAGGCGCAGCCGATGGCGACCAGCACCACCGCCGTCGCCAGCGCGATCAGCAACGACGTCCACCACGCGGCTCGCGACCCGCTCGCCGTCGCCGGTTGCAGGTTGTCGTGGCCCTGCGTGGGGCGGGCGTTGGGTGTGGGTTGCGTCACGAGAACTCCGAGCCCGCTCGAAGCCCATCGAAGCGCTCGGGCGGCGTCCCCACAACCCGGGACCGGGATCTACGGCTTCCGCTCGCATCACGGCGGATCCGCGGCCCGCGCGGCGACGCCGGGGCAGTCGATCAGCGGCGCAGCGCCGCCAGCTCGGCCTTGAGCGCCGCGAGTTCGCGTTCGAGTGCCTCGATGCGGGCGATCGCATCGGCCGATGGAGCCGCGCGCGCGGCCGAATGGTCGAGCTGCGCCAGCAGCAGCAGGCCCCTGGCCACCTGGTCGCGGTAGCCGTGCAGCAGCACGGTTCGCTCGCCCGCAGCCATCGCAACCAGCGTCCCCGGTCGCCAGCCGCCGCAGGCGAACAAGGTGCTCAGCGACTGGGCGAACGCCCGCGCGAACGGCGTGTGCAGTTCGCAGGACGTCATGACGATCTCGCGCAGTTGCGGTCGCCGCAGGATCTCCTCGTCGCTGCGGCACGGCGTCAATGCCAGCCAGCCCAGCGTCGGGCCGTCGCCGACGAGCGGTGTCACCTGCCACACGCCTCGCCATTCGTCGAGCGGCATCGCGACGAGGTCGCGCGACGCGAGCAGCGCATACAGCATCTCCTCGCTGCCGAGCGCGTTGACGCTCAGCGGGCGCTGCAGCGTGAACGACGGGCAGCGCGCGATCGTGGCGGCGTCGTAGAGGTAGTTGCGGCACAGGTAGTGCGCCGTCGCCTCGATCAGTTCGCCGACCGTGAACTCGCCGGCGGGCAGCGTCAGCCCGTCCTTCGTCGCCAGGATCGCGCCGTGCGCGCCGGTCCCGGCGATGACCACCTGCTGGGCGGGAACGCGCCGCGCCAGGCCGGCCACCAGCAGCAAGGCGGCGGACACGGCCGCACAGGGCGCGGCGAACGGGGCGGTTCGGGCGGTCATGGTTCCTCCGGAGGCGCTTCGGACGGTGCGGCGGGACAGTTCTTCCCGGCGGTTCGCCGGGCGAGTTACCCTGCGCCAATGGTGCGCGCGCTGGTGCTGCTGGCCCTGGTCCTCCCGCTCCCGTCGCAGGCGAGCCCCGATCCGGCGCTGCGCCTGCACGGCCACAACGACTACCTGCAGCCGGTGCCGTTGCAGGCCGCGCTCGACCTCGGCCTCGGCAGCGTCGAGGCCGACGTGTTCCTCGCCGACGGCGAGCTGCGCGTCGGCCACGAACGGTGGCAGCTGCGGCCCGGGCGCACGCTGGCGTCGCTCTACCTCGATCCGCTGCAGCGCTGGGCGGCGGCGCGCGCGGGCCATGTGCGCGGCGACGGCGTGCCGTTCGTGCTGCTGGTCGACATCAAGGCCGACGGCGCCGCCGTCTACGGCCAGCTGCGGGACGAGCTCGCCGCGCTGCCCAGCGGCTTCCTGACGCGCTTCGTCGAGGGCCGCATCGAGCCCGGGGCGGTGACCGTGATCCTGTCCGGCGACCGGCCGCGCGCGCTCGTCGCGGCGGATCGCGACCGCCGCTGCGCGCTCGACGGCCGGCTCGCCGATCTGCGCGCCGAGCCGACGCCGCCGCGCGATCTGGTGCCGTGGGTCAGCGACCAGTGGTCGAAGGTCTCCGACTGGGATGGCAAGGACGAGTTCGCCGCCGACGAATGCGCGCGCCTCGCCGACCTGGTCGAGACGGCGCACGCGCAGGGCCGCGAGCTGCGATTCTGGGGCGCGCCGGATCGCGAGGCGGCGTGGCGCGCGCTGCTCGACTGCGGCGTCGACCGCATCGGCACCGACCGGCCGAAGGTCGCGGCCGCGTTCGTGCGTGCGTCGCGCGCGCTGCAGGTCGACGTCTGCGTCTACGGCGCGACCTCGGCCGGTGTGATCGCGGCGCTGCAGGCGCACGCCCAGGGCCAGAGCGTGGTGCTCGTCGATTGCGACGATTGGATCGGTGGCCTCACGACGTCGGGGCTCGGCGCGACCGACGTCGGCAACAAGGACGCGATCGGCGGCCTGGCGCGGACGTTCTACCGGCGACTGCGCACGCACTACGACCGGTCCGAGGCGTGGACACGGCAGCGGCGTGAGGACTTCCGCGGTCGCGGCCACGAACCCGGCGACGACGCGGCGTGGACGTTCGAGCCGAGCGTCGCGCAGGCGACGTTCGCGGCGATGCTCGCCGAGGCGGGCATCGCGCCGTTGCGCGCGCGCCTCGACCGTGGTGCCGATGGCGCGAGCCGCGACGGCGTGCAGAAGGACGGTCCGCAGCTGCTAGCGCTGCGCTGTGAGGACGGCACGACGATCGCCGCGCGCGTGTTCGTCGACTGCACCTACGAAGGCGATCTGCTGGCCGCCGCCGGCTGCACGTTCGTCGTCGGTCGCGAGGCGAATGCGCGCTACGGCGAGACGCTCGACGGCGTGCAGACCGCGAACGCGACCAAGCACCAGTTCACGGCGCGCGTCGATCCGTTCGTCGTGCCCGGCGACGCGGCGAGCGGGCTGCTGCCCGGCGTGCACGCCGGCGGTCCCGGTGACGAAGGCGCGGCCGATGCGCGCGTGCAGGCCTACTGCTACCGCATCTGCGCGACCGACGACCCCGACAACCGCGTGCCGTGGTCGCGGCCCGACGGCTACGACGCGCGCGACTACGAACTGCTGCTGCGCCACTTCGCGGCCGGCAGCGCGCTCGCGCCGTGGCATCCGGTCGCGATGCCCAACCGCAAGACCGACAGCAACAACAACGGCGCGTTCTCGTTCGATTGGATCGGCCACGCCGATGCCTGGCCGACCGCGAACTACGTCGAACGCGCGCGCCTCGCCGCTGCGCACCGCCACTACCAGCAGGGCCTGCTGTGGACGCTCGCCAACGATCCGCGCGTGCCGGCGAAGGTGCAGGCCGAGTTCCGCCGCTTCGGCCTCGCGCGCGACGAGTTCGCCGCGACCGACCACTGGCCGCCGCAGCTCTACGTGCGCGAAGGGCGCCGCCTCGTCGGCGCGGTCGTCGTCACCGAGCACCATTGCACCGGCCGCGAGGTCGCCGCCGACCCCGTCGGCATGGGCGCCTACGGCATGGACAGCCACAACACGCAGCGCTACGTCGCCGCCGACGGCAGCGTGCGCAACGAAGGTGACGTGCAGGTCAAGGTGCCGCAGCCGTACGGGATCCCGTTCGGCGCGCTGCAGCCGCGGCGCGAGGAGGCGACCAACCTGCTGGTGCCGGTCTGCCTCAGCGCCAGCCACATCGCCTACGGCTCGGTGCGCATGGAGCCGGTGTTCATGGTGCTGGCGCAGTCGGCCGCGATCGCCGCGGGGCTCGCGCTCGAACGCGGCGTCGCCGTCCAGGACGTCGACTACGCGGCGCTGCGCGAACGTCTGCTCGCGGCGGGGCAGGTGCTGGTGTGGGCGCCGCGCGGCAGGTGAGGCTCAACGGGCGAGCTGACGGCGGACCGCGCCTTCGAGGTCGCCTTCGCAATGGACTTCGCGCACGACCCCCGCGGGGTCGAGCAGCATCACGAACGGCAGGGCGCGCACACCGCAGGCGAGCGCGAACTCGTGCCAGCCGGGGCGAGCACGGTCGAAGAACGTGACCCAACCCGGGTCCGCCGTGCGCGCGAGCAGGTTGGTGAGCGCCGTCGCGTCGTGGTCGCAGCTCACCGTCGCGATCGCGACTTCCGGGTGCGCTGCCTGCACGCGGCGCAGGTTCTCGCGCAGAGCCTGGCTCGGCCGGCACCACGAGGCCCAGAAGTAGACGAGGACCACGCGCCCGCGCAGCGCGGTCGTGCTGAAGAGCCGATCGTCGACCAACGGGCCGAACAGCTCGAGCGGCTGATCGACCAGCCGTCTCGGGCCGGCATCGGCGAGCGCGGCGGTGCGCTGCAGTTCGCGCTGCAGATCCGGGCGCGGCAAGGCGGCGGCGAGCGGTTCGGCTTCGGCGACCGTCAGATCCGTGGTCGCCAGGCACCGGACCAGGCTGGCCGCGGCGTCGGGCAGGGCGGGCAGCAGGCGGGCCAGATCGGCGAGCGCGTCGGCGCGCGCGCCATCCTGGCCGAGCGTGGCGCGCGCCACCGCGAGCTGTGCCTGGGCCACGCGGTCGCCGGCCGCGGCGCGTCGCTCGAGGTCCCGGCGCAGGTCGGCGTCGCCGAGCTCCACCGCGTAGAGTTCGAACTCGAGCGTGCGATTGCCGAACGTCGTCTCGTCGGGGTGGGCGGCGTGGAGCGCCAGGATGTCGTGCAGGACCGGCAGGCTGAGCGCCGCGCGATCGGCGCGCACCGGCGCGTCGCGGAGCATCACCGGATCGCGCGGCATCACCGCGTGGAAGCGGTCGAGCAGCTCCTGGGCTCGTTGGCTCACGGTCGCCCGTTCCCCCGGGAACAGCGCGAACCAGAGGCCGATGCCGCCGGCGAGCAGCAGCGCGGCGGCCACGAGCGGCAGCCATGGCCCGCGCCGCGCTGCGGATTGCGCCGCGTCGAGCGTGCGTGCGGCGAGCGCCAGGCGATCGGGGGACGCCGCGGCGACGCGGGCGGCGAAGTCCGGTGGTTCGGCGCCGCCGAGCTCCTGCTGCAGGCAGTGGTCGACGAACAGGTCCAGGGCCTCGTCATCGCGTTCGTCGGTCATGCTCGTCCCCCGTCCGCCGCGCGCAGGCGCCGCAGCACGCAGTCCTTGAGGATCGTCCGCACGCGCCGCAGGAAGGCCTTGACGCCGTTGCTGCGCAGGCCGAACTCGTCGGCGATCGCCTCGCGCGAAGCGCCGCCGGCGTAGTGCAGATCGAGCAGACGGCGGGCGCGGCCATCCAGCTCGGCGAGGCAGGCGCGCAGGGCGAGCAGCCAGTGGGTGCCGTCGTCGGCGGGCGCACCGGCCAGCAGCGCCCGTTCGGCGAACGCGGCCGCGACGAGGCGTTCGCGCCGCCCTTCGCTGCGCAGGTGCATCGACCACAGGTTGTCGATCGCGCCGCGCAGCCACGCCGCGGCCCGTTCGTCGGGTTCGACGTGGACCTGCTTGCGCACACCGGCCATCAGGGCCTCCTGCACGAGGTCGTCGGCGAGATCGGCGCGACACCCGCGCAGGCGCGCGTAGCGCCAGGCCCGCACCTGATGGCGTCGAACCCAGGCTTCGATGCAATCGCGATCGTCCCGTCGATCCGGCCCCATGGTTGCGCGTGCGTGTTCGATCTCACGGCGCAAGATAGCGTCGGACCAGCGCGTCGAGGTCCTTGCCGGCATCGACGCTGCGCAGGATGCCGTTACGGTCGATCAGGAACACGCGGGGGATGCTCTGCACGCCCAGCGCGGTGGCGATGGGATGCCACTTGCCGGCGGCGAACAGATGCGGCCAGTCGACCTCCGGATGCTCCGCGAGGAACTTGCGCACCGGTTCGGGTGTGTCGTCGCAGTCGACGCCGAGGATCGCGAGGTCCTGGCCGTGCTCGCGATGCAGTCGTGCCAGCTCCGGCAGCGAGCGTACGCACGGGCCGCACCAGGTCGCCCAGAAGTCGACGAGCACCACCTTGCCGCGCAGCGAACGGGTCGAGAACTCCGTGCCGTCGAGCAGCTTGCCGGCGACCTCGAAGGGTTGGCCGAGCTTGCGCCGCGGATCGCGGGCCGCCGCGTCGGCGAGTTCGTCGAGGCGCCGCTTCAGCTCTTCGTTCGGCGTGCTCGCGGCGAGCTTCTTCGCCTCGTCGACCGACAGATCGGCGGCGATCGCGACGCATTGGATCGCGCACGCGGCCTCGCTCGGTTCGGCGCGCAGTGATTTGGCGACCGCGGCGACCGCGGTCGCGCGCGGTTCGGCGGCCTCGGCGACGATCGTGTCGGCGGCGCCGAGCAGCAGCTTGGCGCCCTGGTCGCCGGCGGCGGCGCGAGCCGCGAGCCGATCGCGCAGGTCCGATTCACCGAGCACCAGCGCGAACACCGTGAACTCGTGCACCCTCGGGGCCAGGGCGCAGGTCGGGTTCGCCGCCACGAACTCGCGCACCTCACGCAGGACCGGCAGCGCCTTCGGGGCCAGTTCGGCCCGTTGGCTCGCTTCGCGCAGGGCCAGCGGCTCGTGCGGCATCACGCCGATGAAGCGATCGATCAGCGCCTGCGTTCGCTTCGCGAGATCGTCGTCGGATCGCTCGCCCGACTGCGCCGGGACGAGCGGCGCAGCGGCGAACGTCACGACCGCGGCAAGGGCCAGGAGTTTGCCGTTCATTCTCACCAGCCGATCACGGCACGGACGCCGTTGGAACTCGTCCAGCCGATCGCGTTGGCCGGCGGATCGATCGACACGGTCTGCGCGAGCACCGAGTAGCCGACCAGGTTGGCGGTGTTCGGGATCGAGATCGCCTGTTGGGCAGCGCCGGCGACCGTGGGCAGGGTCAGGACGACGATCGGCGACACGGCCAGCGTGCAGCCGACCGGGGCGCTGCCGAACACGGTGCCCAGGTCGATGGCCGGTGCGATCGTGCTCTCGCCGAGTACGATCAGGTCGGCGAGGCCGGGCAGGTTGGTCGCGTCGAACAGGGCGATCTGCCCCAGCGACGGCAGCACGGCGCCGCCGGCGAGCGTCGGCAGGCCCGCCGAGCCGGTGCAGCCGGCGCCGAACGTGCGGTACTCGGCACCGCTCTCGATCCGCATCACCCAGGTGCCCGGCGGGAAGCCAGGGCCGGTCTGGATGTCGACGAGGCTGCTCGCGCCGAGGTTGCTGTAGTTGATGCCGGTGCCGTTGTCGGTCGCCAGCCACTGCGTGCCCGGGGCGATGTTGTTGCCGAATTCGATCGAGCCGGGGCCGGGGCTGGTGCCCGCCGGGTAGGTCACGCTGAGGCCGACGAACATGCCGCCGGTGGCCGCGACCGGGTTGCCGAGCAGCGTCTTCAGATCGTAGGTCTGCCACTGGCCGGTGTTGCCGCCGGTGATCCCGCCCGTGATCGCGACCTGCGCGACCAGCACGGCGTCGTGCGGATCGTGGTCGTCGGTGGGGTCGTCGTAGACCAGCAGGGTCAGCGGCAGACCGTTGAGGTTGGTGCTGCCGTTGGTCGTGCCGAACTTGGCCTGGACCAGACCGATCGAACCGAGGCAGTCGACGTAGACGAGGCGCATGTCCTCGCCGCCGTTGAAGCGCGACAGCCCGGCCGAGATCGTGCCGTTGCTGTAGTAGGGGCATTGGGCCGCTGCAGCAGCGGCGAGGGAGAGGGCCACGGTGGCGCTGAGGATTCGCATGGTTGGCATGGCGGTTGGGGCAGAAGGTGTCCGGAGGGGGTGAATCTGCCGCTCGCGGCCATGGGGGTGCGACGAATCCGGAATTCCGGGCGGTGCAGCGCGGGCGGGGGGCTGCTGTGTCTGGTTGCGGGGCGTGCTACCTTGACCTGCGAACCACGGGAGCCGTCATGAGAGTCGTTCGTGTCCTTGCGTACGTTTTGCCGTTTGCCTTTGCCGCGCTGTTGGCGTCGCAGGAACCCGAGCAAGGGAGTCGGGAGGCACGCC
>CAYMRG010000225.1:0-8314 GCA_964392555.1 uncultured candidatus Brocadiaceae bacterium | reverse complement strand
CGCGCGCTTCGGGTCGCCTTCCTTGCAGGACGACGAAATCGGCGCGCTCGGGGTGGGGTGGTTGGTGAGAAATGGGATCGCGGCTGGGTGAGGGGGGGGCTGGGAGGGATTTCGGCTCGGGGCGCGTGCGGTGCGGTGGGAACGGTTCTTCCCCGGCAGAACCCCGAACCCATCCCGAGCCATGAACCACCACTCCTTCCCGCGTTTCCTCTTCCCCGTCCTTGTCGCGCTGCCCACGCTGGCCCTGCCGGCCGTCGCCCAGTCGCCGAACCTGCTGCTGACCTTCTCGCAGCAGGAACGCACGCTGTCCGGCAGCGGCGGCACGGTGCTGCAGAACCTGATGCCCAACGAGATCGTCGAACTCGATTGGACGACGGTGCCGTGCGGCCTCGTCTCGGCCGAGAAGTTCATGCCGCGCACGTCCTTCCACACGATGGCCGGCGACGAGAACGGCGACGGCACCTACTGGAACCCGACGCTGTTCGGCCGCATCGACGGGCTGTGCGCGGCGTTCGGCGCCGCGGGCTCGGCTTCGACCAACCCGCGCGACGTGTTCTGGTCGCCGTCGTCGGCCTCCGGCATCAACATCAGCGCGCAGCCGCTGCGCCCCGGTGACGTCGGCCGCATCGTCAACCTGCCGTCCGATGGCCAGGTGCAGTACTTCATGCGTCAGGAGCAGTTCAACCAGGCGCTGGGTCTGCCGCTGGCGACGCCGATCGACGTCGACGACATCGCCTGGTCGCCCAACTACGGCGTGCTGTTCTCGCTCGAAGCGGACATCGCGGCCAACCCGTACTGCGGGCCGGCGCTGGTGCGCGACGGCGACGTCCTCTGCGTGCCCGGCTGGGCGATCACGTGGACGCCCGACATGCGCGTCGGCGCGGTGCTGCCCAACAGCGCGTTCATCGTCTACACCGAGGCGCAGATGGACGCCTTCGTCACGGCCGCGAACGTCACCGACCGCAACGGCTTCTGCCTCACGACGGCCGTCGACGTGAAGGGGCTCGAGATCGACTGGGCGGCGCCGCCGTCGACGACGGTCGTCGCCTGCAGCGGTGTCACGGTGCCCGTGCCGAACCTGCTGTTCACGACCGAGACGATGACCGGCGGCAGCATCCTGACGACCGCGTTCGGCGGCCAGATCTACGGCAGCACGTGCGGGCTGGTCGGCACGAGCTGTGGCTTCGGCCCGACGCTCGGCAACCAGGTCGGCATCCAGCCGGCGAGCAGCGCGCTGGGCGCGCCCAGCTACATCAACGCGCTGACCTCGTCGCGCGTCTGCCGCTACACGCTCGAGCCGCAGCTGCACGTGCTGCCCTACGGCGGCGCCGGTGGCCCGGGCACGAACGTCGACGTGGGCTCGCCGTGGCTGTGGAACTTCGTCTTCATCGAACTGGTGCCGCCGACCGTGCCGGTGTCGCTGACGGTCGCGCCGTTCTTCTCCGCGCTGTGCTTCCCCGACCTCTACACGCCGAGCCTGAACTTCTGGACCATCGCGGCGGCGCCCGGCGGCTTCGGCACCTTCGCGACGCCGGTGATCCCGGTCGGCTACACCGGCAAGGTGCTGTTCCAGAGCCTCGCCTTCGGCGGCAGCGGGCTGGAGCTGAGCACCCCGACGGTGATCGACGTGCAGTGACGGGTGCCGCCACCCGCATTTGCCAGCGTGCTCGGCGGGGCGAAGGCCCCGCCTCCGCGCGCTTCGGTCGCCCTCCTTGCCGGGTGACGAAATCGACGCACTCGGACGCGGCGGTGGCGACTACCGGTCGACGTTCTCGCGCAGGATGCGGGTCGACTCGAAGCGCTGGCTCAGCAGCCAGCGCCCCACGGGTGTGGTGGGGTCGCCCGAATGGAAGTACTTCAGCGTGTTGCAGAACAACCAGGTGTCGTCGCCGACCTGCTCCGCGGTCGTCACCTGGAACTCGTCCCAGACGTACGAGTAGACGGTTACGCGCAGCACGTTGGTGTCGGGCTGCAGCCAGCCCTCGCGCTTCTCCTTGTGCACCTTCGGTGCGTTGACGACGAGGCGCAGCCACTTGCCGACCCCGTAGTCGGGTCGCTGCAGGGTCTGCTCGGCGATCGCCAGCAGTTCGGCGTCGGTCGAAGCTGCCGTGGGCATGCGCACCGCGTCGAGGGTCGACACCGCGAGGCGCTGCAGGTGGGCGATCGCCCGCTCGATCTTCGCGACCTGCGCGGCGCGTTCGTCGGCGCCCGGGGCGGCACCGCCGGCCAGTTCGTCGTGCACCTTGGCCGCGGCGAGCGCCTGCGCCGACTGTTGCAGCCGCTGCATCTGCGTGGCGAAGGCGCCGCGGGCCAGGATCCGGTTGGTCACCTGGTCGCGGTCGTTCGGGTCCGTCGCCAGCAGCCAGTCGGCATGGCTCACGCCGTCCGCGACCGCGCCGTCGACGGCTGCAGCGACCGTGCGCCGCAGGTCCTCGATGCGCCGCGGCCAATCGGCGGTGACCAGATGGCGCAGCATCTCGGCACGCTGGCGATCGATCGCGACGTTCTGCACGGCCTGCTCCGCCTTTGCCGCATCGGCCGGCAGCTCCTGGTCGTGCAGCTGACGCAGCCGCAACAGGAAGGCGCGCAGCCGCTCGGGCTCGAACGGCGCCTCGGGCACGTCCGGCAGGTTGGCCGGCACGTACTTCTGCAGCAGGGCTTCGACATCGGCGGCGATCGTCGCCGCGGCCGCGCGGTCGCCGGTGACCTTGGCGAGGACCGTGTCGAACTTCGCCTGCAGCGCGGTCAGCTTCTGCTGCACCGGTGCCACCGCGGCGTCGCCGGCCGGGAACGCCGTCAACCGTTGCGCCAGCGCTGCGAGGTCGCGCTGCGTCGTCTTGCGCCGCGCGTCGTCGTCCCAGAGGTTGATCGGCACGATGTCGAAGTTCCGGGTCGCGGCACCGATCTCCTTGTCGAGCTGCGCCAGCGCCGCCGCATCGACCGCGGCTCCGGTGGCCGGTTTGGTGGCTGCGGTCGCCGCCTTGCACTTCGCGTCGACCTTGGCGCGGATCGCCTGGTAGCGCGCGACCGCCGCCTTGTGCGCGTCATCGGGGCGGACGACGGCCGCGAGCCGTTTGTTCGCCCAGTCGAGGTCGGCCCGCAGCGCCTGCAGCGCCGGCCCGTCGTTCGCACCGAGCGAAGGCTCCTGCTCTTCGCACTTGGCGATGCGCTGCAGCGCCTGGTCGGTCAGGGTGTTCTGGGCGGGGAGCGCCCCGGCGAGGGTGCCGAGGGTGAGGACGAGCAGGGTAGAGGAGCGGGACATGGTCCTGATCCTGAACGCGATCGAGGGGTGGCGACCGTCGCGGAATTCTCGGCGCTCGCTCACCAACTGCCTCGAGACTCTGGGACGACTGACTACCCAATGCGTGCGAATGGCGCTGCCTCACCGCCGTCGGCGAGGATCGAGAGGATCTTCCCGCTGCTCGTGAACGAACCGTAGTGCCGGGGCGAACCAGCAGGATCGCGCCGTTCGGCACGGTCGCGATGGCCGCCGGCAAGCAGGTGAAGGAACTGCCGGCGCCACCGGCGGCGTCGACGACGAACGTCCGTGCGGCGGGCGGGCCGGCGAGTCCGTGGCCCCATGGTCGGCCGCATACGCGTCGGGCGATGCCGGGAGGGTCAGCTCCTACGCCTCCGCGTTCGGCGGCTGCTACACCCCTGACGAGTTCCCGGCAACCCGCGCTCGCCCGGCCTCGACCACACCGCTATCCTCCTTCGCCCCATGACCGAGCCCAGAAAGGTGCTCGCGACGTTCACGGTGAACGGCGAGCCGCACGAGGTGGCATTCCTGCCCCACAAGACCCTGCTCGAGGTGCTCCGCGAGGAGCTGAACCTGACGGGCACCAAGCACGGCTGCGAACTCGGCGAATGCGGCGCCTGCACGGTGCAGGTCGATGGCACGCCGATCCTGAGCTGCCTGATGCTGGCCCAGGACGCGGTCGGCAAGGACCTGCGCACGGTCGAAGGGCTCGCGAACGGCAGTGAGCTGTCGCCGCTGCAGCACGCGTTCGCCGACCTCGGCGCGGCGCAGTGCGGCTACTGCACGCCGGGGGTGCTGATGGCGGCCGACGCGCTGCTGCGCGACAACCCGGCGCCGAGCCGCGACGACGTCAAGCAGTGCCTGGCGGGCAACCTCTGCCGGTGCACGGGGTACATCAAGATCTTCGAGGCGGTCGAACTCGCGGCCGCGCGGATGCGCGGCGAAGACGCCCAGCCGAGCAAGGAGTCGATCCATGGTTCTCGATGACCCGACGGCTCGTTCCGGCGCTCCGGCGCAGGGCAGGACCGACGCGCCGTGGCATCACGATGCGAAGGCCGAGGACCTCAAGCACATCGGCAAGCCGATCCGCAAGGTCGACGCGCGCGGCAAGGTCAGCGGGCTGACGAAGTTCGCCGACGACCTGACGCTGCCGCGGATGCTGCACATGAAGCTGCTGCGCAGCACCGTCGCGCACGCCGAGATCGAGCACATCGACACGAGCAAGGCGGCGGCGCTGCCGGGCGTGAAGGGCATCCTGACGGGCAAGGACCTGCCGATCCCGTTCGGCATCCTGCCGGTCAGCCAGGACGAACACGCGCTGTGCCCGGACCGCGTGCGGTTCGTCGGCGATCCGGTCGTCGCGATCGCGGCGACCGAGGAGGAGATCGCGTGGGATGCGTGCCGGCTGGTCGATGTGCGCTACCGCGAGCTGCAGACGGTCGGCGGCGTGCACGAGGCCGCCGCGACCGACGAGCCGCGGCTGCACGACTACGGCGTGCGCGGCAACATCCACCGGCTCGAGAACCTCGAGTTCGGCGACCTGCAGGACGGCTTCGCGCGCGCCGAACACGTGCGCGAGGACACGTTCTTCTTCGAGGGCAACACGCACCTGCCGATGGAGCAGCACGCGACGCTCGCGCACTTCGACAAGGACGGCAAGCTTACCGTCTGGTCGTCGACGCAGACGCCGCACTACCTGCACAAGGCGCTGGCGCGGACGCTGGCGCCGCTGCCGGCGCACCACATCCGCGTCGTCGCGATCCAGAACGGCGGCGGCTTCGGCGGCAAGAGCGACCCGTTCAACCACGAGATCTGCGCCGCGAAGATGGCGATGCTGACCGGGCGCCCGGTCAAGATCGCGCTGACCCGCGAGGAGGTGTTCTGGTGCCACCGCGGCCGCCATCCGGTGCTGATGCGCAGCAAGATCGGCGTCACGAAGACGGGCCGCATCACCGCGCTCGACTTCCACAGCTACCTCGACGGCGGCGCCTACGGCAGCTATGGCACGGCCAGCACCTTCTACACGGGGGCGCTGCAGACCGTGACCTACGCGGTCGAGAACTACCACTTCCGCGGCGTGCGCTTCTTCACCAACAAGGCGCCGTGCGGGCCCAAGCGCGGTCACGGCACGCCGCAGCCGCGCTTCGCGCTCGAGGTGCAGCTCGACAAGATCGCCTGCGACCTCGGCCTCGATCCGGCGCAGCTGCGCCTCGACAACCTGGCGCCGCGCGATTCGCTGACCGCGAACTTCCTGCGCATCGGCTCGATGGGGCTCGGCGCGTGCATCGAGAAGGTCGTCGCCGGCTCCGGCTGGCGGCAGCGTCGCGGCAAGCGCGAGGTGACGAAGGACGGGCGCATCCGCGGCCTCGGCCTCGCGTGCTCGAGCTACCTGTCGGGCGCCGGCCTGCCGATCTACTGGAACGGCATGCCGCACTCGGGCGTGCAGCTCAAGCTCGACCGCAGCGGCCTGGTCACGGCGTTCTGCGGCAGCACCGACATCGGCCAGGGCAGCGACAGCGTGCTCGGCTGGATCATCGGCGAGGTGCTCGGCATCGACCCGCTCGGCATCAAGGTCGTGACCGCGGACACGGACCTCACGCCGGTCGATCTCGGCAGCTACAGCTCGCGCGTGACGGTGATGACCGGCAACGCGGCGATGCAGGCCGCCGAGCGCGCGCGCGACCTGGTCGCCAAGGGCGTCGCCGACAAGCTCGGCGTGCCCGCGGGGCGCCTGGTGTTCGCCGACGAACGCGTGTTCGACGCCGAGGACCCGCAGAAGGGTATGACGTGGCAGGAGGCGGTCGGCGTCGCCGAGGCGAAGCTCGGCACGCTCGGCACGGTCGGCAGCTACTCGCCGCCGCCGACGGCCGCGAAGTTCCGCGGCGGTGGCGTCGGCCCGAGCCCGAGCTACAGCTACTCGGCGGCGGTCGTCGAGGTCGAGGTCGATCCCGAGACCGGCATCTACCGCGTGCCCAAGGTCTGGATGGCGCACGACATCGGCCGCGCGCTCAACGCCGTGGTCGCGATGGGGCAGATCGAGGGCTCCGTCTACATGGGCCTCGGCGAGGCGATGATGGAGGAGATGGCGTACCGCGACCGGACGCACAAAGGCAACCGCATCTTCGTCCACAAGATCCCGTCGCTGCTCGAGTACAAGAGCCCGACCACGCTCGAGATGCCCGAGGTCACCACCTACGTGATCGAGGACCCGGACAAGAACGGGCCGTTCGGCGCGAAGGAGGTCGGCCAGGGGCCGCTGCTGCCGATGATGCCGGCCGTCGCCAACGCGGTGTTCGACGCGGTCGGCGTGCGCGTCGACGAGAACCCGGTGTCGTTCGAGAAGGTGTTCGCCGCGCTGCAGGCGAAGAAGGACGGCAAGGAAGGCCGCTACGGTCCGGCCAACGATGCGACCGGTGTGCCCGACGTCGACTTCGGCGATTCGCTGAAGATCAAGACGCCGTGGCAGGGTGGCGACGGCACGGCGTGGAACGAGCCGAAGCGCGACAAGAAGGCCGCGAAGTAGGAGCGACGACGATGCTGCGACTGCCCACGTTCACCTACCACCGGCCGAAGACCGCCGCCGACGCCGTCGCGCTCGCCAGCGAGCACGGCAAGCAGGCGATGTTCGTCGCCGGCGGCACGGACCTCTACCCCAACATGAAGCGCCGGCAGCAGGTGCCGACGCAGGTCATCTCGCTGCAGGACGTGCCGGGCCTGCGCGATATCGACGTGCAGCCGGACGGCCGCGTCGCGATCGGCGCGATGGTGCCGCTGAGCACGCTCGAGCACCATCCGACGCTGAAGGCGCACTTCCCGGCGTTCGCCCACGCTGTGCGCGAGATCTCGACGCCGCTGCTGCGCAACATGGGCACGATCGGCGGCAATCTGCTGCTCGACACGCGCTGCACCTACTACGACCAGACGCACGAGTGGCGCGAGTCGATCGACTTCTGCATGAAGAAGGACGGCGCGATCTGCTGGGTCGCGCCGGGTTCGCCGCGCTGCTGGGCCGTGCAGAGCAGCGACACCGTGCCGGTGGTGTGCGCGATGGAGGCCGAGGTCGAACTCGTCGGCAAGGGCGGTTTGCGCACGCTCGTCGCCGGCGATCTCTACCACGACGACGGCATCCGCTACCTGACGAAGGCGCCCGAGGAGCTGCTGACGCGGCTCGTGCTGCCGGCGCCGGGGCCGTGGAAGGCGAGCTACCTGAAGCTGCGCCGGCGCGACACGTTCGACTTCCCGGTGCTCGGCGTCGCCGCGTGCCTGTGGTTCGACGGTGACGGCGTCGTGACGAAGGCCAACATCCGCCTCGGCGGCGCGGGTTCGTACGCGATCCCGGCGACCGACAGCGAGAAGCTGCTGGTCGGCGGCAAGCTGACCGACGAACGGATCGCCGCGGCCGGCGCCGCCGCGCTGAAGCCGGCGCGCACCATGGACAACACCGACCTCGACGTCTATTGGCGCCGCAAGGTCGCGCCGGTCTACGTCGCGCGCGCGCTGGCCGCCTGCCGGTAGCGCGCGATGGCCTGCGCCAACTGCGGGGCCGCGGTCGAAGGCCCCTTCTGTGCCGCCTGCGGGCAGCGCGGCGACGTGCGCCGCCTGTCGTTCCGCGAGCTGATCGGCCGCTCGTTCGCCGAGGTGACCGGCTACGAGGCGCCGCTGTGGCGGACGCTGCGGGGGCTGGCGCTGCGGCCGGGCGCGGTGGCGCGCGACTACGCCGCCGGGCAGCGGATCCGGTTCGTCAACCCGATCAAGTGGGCGATCGCGACGATGTCGCTGCTGTTCCTCGCTTCCCGCCTGTCGGGCGTGCAGGGCGGCGTGCGCCTCACGTCGGACAGCAGCGAGGCGCCAGCGTGGCTGCGGTCGCTGGTCGCGACGCTGGACAGCAACCTGGCGCCGCTGTTCGTGCTGGTGCTGCTGCCGCTGCTCGCGGTGGCGATGCGCCTCTGCCATCGCCCGGCGCGGCGCAACGTCGCCGAGGAACTGGGTCTGGTGTTGTTCGCCTACGGTTTTGCGGCGCTGTGCGCAGTAACGATAGCCACACGGCTGTGGTGG
>CAYMRG010000224.1:0-8314 GCA_964392555.1 uncultured candidatus Brocadiaceae bacterium | reverse complement strand
TCGGCGAGTGGCCCATCGGGCAGCGGGTTCGGCCAGGTCGCCGGCACGAACGCCAGCACCAGCGCCGCGGCGCCGGCGCAGGCGAGCGCCAGGGCCGTGAAACTGCGGACGCGCGAACTACTCGCCATGGCGGATCCTCACGATGCCAGGATGCAGGCGGACCAGGTAGCCACCGGCCGCCGCCGCGGCGGCGCGCTGCGGATCGGCATGCGGCAGCTGCGATTCGGCGACCAGTTCGCCGTTCTCGATCGACTTCGGCTGCGGCCCGACGACGACCGCGGTGTACGCCAGCTCGACCGGGCGGCCGGGTTCGCCGCCGACGTCGAGCACCAGTTCGCGCGCCGCCGCGTCCCACGCGCAGCGGCGCAGCGGCGCGCGCGTCGCCGCGACATGCGGCACCGGGCCGCCGCCGTGGGCGAACGTCGCGATGCGGTACTCGCCGACGCGGTCGGGCAGGTAGATCGTGCGGCCGGCGAAGAACGCCCATGGCTGGCCGTCCACCTGCACCTCGTCGAAGTCGGCGGCCATCGTCACCGCCGGCGGCGCGAGCCGGCTCGGCTGCAGCACGCGGACCGTGACCGAGCGCGGTTCGGGATCGCGCAGCGCGACCAGCCGAAGCGAACCGGGCCCCGGCCGCGTGCGCGCGAGCACGCTCGGGCCGACCACGACCTCGACCGGATCGCGCGGCATCTGCACGACGCGCAGCCACCGCCCCCCGTCGCTGGCCGGCTGCGTGCCGCGCCACGTCCACCAGCCGCCCTCGCGCACCAGGCACGGCGTCGCGACGTTGCCGTCGAGCGCGACCACGCGCGTCCAGGCGAACGGCAGGTCCGAGTGCAGGGTCGCGACGCCATGATCGCCGACGTCGAAGCGCTGCGGCGCCGGCATCGCCGCGAGCACCGGCGCCGCGCACTCGCGCAGCTGCGGCCCGTCGCGGCGCGGCGCCATCAGGAAGCCGAGGCGCAGCTCGCTGCCGGCCTCGGGCGCGCTGTGCAACACGAGTTCGCCGGCGCGCATCTGGAACCGTTCGTAGCGACCCAGCTGCAGCGGCACGACGACGAGGTCGGGCAGCCGCACGTCGCCGGCGCGCACGACGAACGGCGCACGCAGACCGTCGCGCCCTTCGCCGGGGCCGGCGGCCACGAGCTGGTCGTAGCCCGGCAGCGCGAACGTGCGCTCGATCTGCAGGTTGCGGACCGCGCGTTCGCAGCGGATCGCCGCGACGAAGCCCGGCACGTCGGCGATCGCCGTCAGCTGCACGCTCTCCTGGTGGTAGCTCGAGCGCGACCGTTCGCCGAGGCGCGCCAACGAACCCGCGGGGACCAGCACTTCGGCCTCGGCCGCGACGTCGCCGCGCCGCGCCAGCACCAGCCGGTCGAACGCGACCGCACCGCCGTCGACGACCGTGAACTGCAAGGTCCGCACGGTGCCGCCGGCGAGGTGCACCGGCACGCTCACCGGCGCCGCCGGTTCGCCGGTGACGAACGGCAGGCAGCGCAGCGGCCCGCCGTCGAGCGCGACCTGCAGCACACCCTGGCAGCGCACGCCGCGCAGCGCCACTTCGAGTACGTAGTAGCCGGGCCCGACCGAGACCTCGACGGCGACCCGCCGCGGCCAAGCCGGCAGCTCGTCGCCAGCGAGCACTGCCGGCAGGCGACGGTCGGCGCCTTCGCCGGTGCCGGTGTGCGCGGTGCCGCCGTAGCCGCCTTCGCCGCGCACGCCGCCGAACAGCAGGTCGAGCACTTCGCCATGCGCCTCGTCGCCGCGCGGTCGACCGCCGAACAGGCGGGTCCGCAGGAACGCCGGGCTCAGCACCACGGCGCTGGCATCGAAGCGCGCGAGGCCGCTGCGATCGAATTGCAGCGCGCCGCCGCTGCCGAGCAGGCGGAACCAGTTGTTCTGCAGCGCGTGCACCGCCGCCGGCGCGGCGACCTCGCCACCGAAGCCCGGTGGCGCCGACCGCAGCAGCGCCGCCGCCGCCGCGCGCAGGCCATCGCTGCCGGTCGCGGCGAGTCGCATCGCCACCGCCGCGCGCAGCGGCTCGAGCGACACGCCTTCGACGTAGGCCTGCGCGTCGGCGCTCCACTGCGCCGGGTCGTGGCTGCGCCACCACATCGCGCCGCCGCGGCCGCGCCGCGCGCGGACGAAGTCGTTCGCCTGCGTGACGATCCAGTCGCCGGTCGCGCCATCGCCGCGCGCTTCGAGCACGCCGAGCGGGAAGGCGTCGGCCGGGAAGCCGTCGCGCCAGGTGCTGCTGAGCCCCGCGAACGGCAGGCCGCGCGGCGCGCCGTCCTGCGCGTCGAGCGCGCGCAGGCCACCGGCGAGGTCGGCGACGCGTTCGCCGGCGCGGTAGAGGAACGCCCCCGGCTGGAAGTCCTGCACCATCGCGACGCCATAGCCCTGCGTGTCGGGCCACCACGCGCGCAACCCGAAGCCGTCGAACGCGCCGTCGCCGAGACGCCGGCGGTCGGCGAGTTCGCGCGCCAGGAAGCGCAGCGCGACCAGCCGGTCGGCCGCGCGGTCGGCGACCGGCAGCGGATCGAGGCTGGCTTGGGCGAGCATGCCGCGCGCGTGGGCCTCGGCGGCGAGCTGCGCCAGCGCGCCGGCGTTCCACGGCCCGAGCCGTGGGTCGACCTGCCAGCCCGCCGGCGGCTTGATCGGATCCTGCGCCGACCAGCCGAGCGGCGCGCCGCGGCCCGGCTGCAGCAGGTCGAGTTCGCACAGGTCGGCACCGGCGAGCCAGCTCGGCAGCAGGGCCGTGGTCAGCACTTCGTCCGGTGTGCGCACGGTGCCGTCGGCGGTCGCCAGCGGCGCCTGCCAGCCCCAATGCGCGAGCAGCGGCACGCCCGGCAGGTCCTGCGGTTCGTCGACGGGTGGCACCGGCAGGTCGACCAGCGCCATCGCCTGGCCACCCTGCAGCAGCGCGGCGCACCGACCGACGAACGCGCGCGCGTTGGCGCGCACCGTCGCGTCCTCGGCCGCGAGGTCCGGCAGCACGCCGCAGGCGAGCACCCGCCCCTCACCGCAGGCCCATTGGCCGACCACCGCGGCCTCGGTCGCGGCGAGCTGCCCGTCGCGTTCGGCGGCGAACCGCGCGAGCACGACGCCCTGCTGCGGCGCGCCGATCGCCCACGAGCACAGCGGTGCCGTGCACGGTTGGCCGCCCGCCAGCAGGTAGGTGTGCGGATCGCCGGCGGTCGCCGTCAGCGGCTCGAACAGCGTCGGCAGCTTGCCGGACACCACCTGCAGGCCGAGGCCCGCACGGCCGTCGGCGGTGCGCTGGTCGTAGCCCCAGCGGAACGTCGTGTGTTCGGGCTGCTCGACCTCGATGCCGAGTTCGGCGACCAGGCCGGCGGCGTGACCGAACAGCAGCAGCCGGCCGCCGCGTTCGACGAACGCGCGCAGCGCGGCGCGCTGGCCCGCTGAGCACGGCTCCGGCTCGCGCCAGCCGTCGTGGACGACGACGACGACGCTGCCCGGCGGCAGCGTCAGGTCCTCGGCACGCTCCGGCAGCGCCATCACGCGCAGCGGTCCGTTCGGCTGCAGCGCGTCGCGCCAGCCGCGCAGCGCCGGGCCGAGTTCGACCGGCAACGGGCCGGCATGGCATGCCACGGCCACGGCCGCGACCACCGCGAGCGCCGCCGCGCCCCACCGGCGCAGACCGGGGGGGATGAGTCTCGAGCGTTCGTAACGCATCCTTGCCATGGCCTGGATCGGCACGCACCCACCGGTTGCCTTGAGGACCGTCCGTACTTTCGACAGTTGCGGTTCGGGCGGGACTTCACCGTCGGCGCGCTCGCGGCGCGTATGCATCCACTCCATGCATCGAATCCGCCCCCTCGCCCGCCTCGCTCCCGTCATCCTCGCCGCCGCCTGCGGCGACCCTGCGACCGCCGATCGGGGAGCCGCGCCCAAGCCGGGCCCGGCGTCCAAGCAGCTCCTGCTCGGCAGCTGGCAGGCCGATTTTCCAGCCTCGTGGGCCATCAGCAAGGACGCGTTCCTGAAGGACACGCTGCGCGGCGCCGCCGCCTACCCGAAGGACCCCGCAGAGCGCGAGCAGGCGATCCACGACGAGATGCAGGCCTTCGTCGGTTCGATGCGGCTGAGGCTGGGTGCCGACGACCAGGCGACGATGTCCGTGCAGGGCAAGGACCAGAGCGGCAAGTGGCAGGTGCTGGCGACCGACGGCCGATCGATGCAGGTGAAGCTGATCGGCCGCGAGTACACGTTCGCGTTCCAGAGCGACGACGAAGTGCACATGACCAACAAGGGCAAGAAGCCAACGACGATCGTCTGGCACCGCTGAGGCGTCGGCAGCGCGGCCGAGCCGAGGGCCGCCGCGGCGATCATGGCCTGCCATGCCGAGTCTGGCGACGCCGACATCCGCGACTACTCACCGTCGACCGGCACGGACCTATTCGTCGAGGTCGATCGGTCGGCGGCGCTCGCGCCGCCGCGCCAGCCAGGAAACCGAGCACGGGTGGGGTGCCAGGCCTCGCCGGATGCCAACCGATCCGACGACGTGCCGACCAGGGGGATGAATCTCGAGCGTCCGCAACGCATCCTTGCCGTGGCATGGATCGGCACGCACCCACCGGCTCCCTCGAGGACCGTTTGTACTTCCGTCAGTTGCTGGCCGGGCGGGACTTCGCCGTCGGCGACCCGATCGCCGCGCAGATGGCGAACTTCGTCTACCTGATCGGCGACCGGCAGACCGGCGAGGCGGTGCTGGTCGACCCGTGCTACAAGGTCGGCGAACTGGTCGACCTCGCCCAGCGCGAGGGCCTGCAGATCACCGGCGCGCTCGCCACCCACTACCACCCGGACCACGTCGGCGGCGACCTGTTCGGCCACGGCCTCGAAGGCATCCGCGAGCTGCTGACGCGCTGCCCGTGCAAGGTCCACGTGCAGCGCGCCGAGGCGCCCTGGGTGAAGCGCGTCACCGGCGTGTCCGACAGCGACCTCGCGCAGCACGACAGCGGCGACGTCGTGCAGGTCGGCGCGATCCCGATCACGCTGATCCACACGCCGGGCCACACGCCGGGTTCGCAGTGCTTCCTGGTGCAGAACCGGCTGGTCGCCGGCGACACACTGTTCCTGCAGGGCTGCGGGCGCACCGACCTGCCGGGCGGTGACCCGCGCCAGCTCTACCTGTCGCTGACGCAGAAGCTCGCGCACGTCCCCGACACCGCCGAGCTGTTCCCGGGCCACCTCTACGACCCGCGGCCGCATGCGAGCCTCGGCGAGACGCGCCAGACCAACGCAGTGTTCCGGCCGAAGACCGAGCGCGACTGGCTGGCGATGTTCGGCGCGTGACACGCGCGGCGGCGACGCGATCATGCCGCCGGCCGCGCACCGGAGGACGGTCCGCCGCTCCTCCACTCCGGGTTTACCCTGGGGCTGATCCGCATCGGACATCCGACGGACTCGCCTGCGCAGCACGCACTGTGATCCGCGCACGACCCGCTTCGCCGGGGCGCGGCCGCTCAGCTTCGCTCTCTGCTTCTCCTCTGCTTCTTCTGGCTTCCTTCGTTTCTTCTGGCTTCCTTCTTCTCTGTGATCTCTGTGTTCTCTGTGTTTCCTCTCTGTGTTTCCCTTCTGGGAAGCAGAGCAGAAGGAACAAACACAGAGAACACAGAGATCACAGAGAAGAACGAAGAACAGAACAGAACAGAGCGGAAGAGAAGAGAGGAGAAGAGAAGAGAAGAGATCGCGCGGAACGCCCCGCGCCAGCCGCGCCTTCACTGTGGCCGGAACGCGTCGCGCGGCTGCAGCACGCCGGCGCGGCAGACCTGCTGCAGCGAACGGAACGCCTTCGCCGCGGTGCCCGGGTCCTCGCCGAGCACGAGCAGGTCGGCGACCGCGCCGACCTCGATCCGGCCGAGGTCACTGCGGCCCAGCGCCTGGGCGGCGTCGCGCGTCGCCGCGGTCAGCACCTCGCGAGGCGTGAGGCCGGCCGCCTGCATCGCCTCCAGCTCGACGAACACCGACGGACCGTGCAGCGTCAGCGGGTTGCCGGCGTCGGTGCCGAGCACGACCGGCACGCCGGCCGCGTGCAGGCGGACGAGGTTCTTCGCCATCACGGCGTCGTTCTGGGCGAACCGCTTCGCCAGACCCTCGATGGCGCGGCGGTTGACCTTCGCGGCCCACGCCGGGTCCTCGGTGTGCTGCGCGCGTTCGCGGACGCTCGGGGCGACGTCGGCGAACTGCGCCTTCACCTCGTCGTCGAGGTGCGCCGCGTAGAGCTGCAGGTAGCCGCGGCGGACCGTCAGCGTCGGGCAGTAGAACGTGCCGTGCGCGCGCATCGCCGCGACGAACGCGTCGTCGACCTCCTGGTCCTCGACGCTGTGCACGAGCAGCTTTGCGCCGGCGTCGACCGCGACGCGCGCGGTCGCCAGCGTGGTCGCGTGGACGATCAGCGGCAGGCCGAGCTGCTGCGCCTCGTCGGCCGCGGCGACGACGATCGGCCGCAGCGACTCGGCCGAGTGCTCGGGCGTCTCGATCAGCCAGACCTTGATGACGTCGCTGCCGAACGCCTTGTGCGAGCGCACCGCCGCGCGCGCCGCGTCGCCGTCGGCGGGGAACACGAACTGGCTCTGGTCGGGCAGCGTCAGCACCTTCGGGTCATAGGTCGCGAGCAGCGCGCCGGCCGCCACGACGTGCGGCGCCCACGGCGAGGCCTCGGTCGCGGCGCCGAGCCGGCGCGTCCACGGGTAGCCGCCGCAGTCGAGCACCGCGGTGACGCCGGCGCGCAGGAACGCCAGGTGGAAGCGCTCGGGGTGGCGTTCGTTGTCGGCCATCGCCTGCGCGTACGGGAACTCGGCGCGGACGTCGCGCGCATCGGGCCGGCCGTCGGCCCAGCCGGTCTGCGAATAGTGCACGTGCGTGTCGATCAGCCCCGGCGTGACGAACCGTCCCGCGACGTCGACGCGCCGCGCATCGGCCGGCACCGGCGTCGTCGCGGCCGGCCCGACCGCGGCGATGTGGCCGTCGCGCACGACGACCACCGCGTCGGCGATCGGCGCGTCGGTCGCACCGGTGTAGACGACGCCGCCGACCAGCGCGAACGGCTGCTGCGCGGGCAGCAGCAGCGACAGGGCGAGCGACGTGACGAGCGGCGGGACGACGGCGGACAGCGTGCGGCGCATGGCCGCGATCATGCCGACCGCGCGCGGCGCCGTCAGCCGTTGCGGCGCCGTTCCTCGAGCTCGGCGAGCGTCTTCGGCCAGTCCTGCTTCAGCAGCGTCGACAGCCCGCGGTCGGCGAGCAGGCGGCCGCCGCACTGGCAGTTCGCGCAGTAGTTGCATTCGTTGTCCGCGTAGCGGATGCGCTGCACGGGCGCGCCGCAGTCGGGACACGGCTGGCCGTGGCGACCGTGCACCGCCATGCCGTCGCGGAACGCCGTGACCTTGTCCGGAAAGCCATCGCCGACCTCGGCGCGCAGCCGTTCGGTCCAGGCGCGCAGCACGTCGCGCGCCGCCGCGTGCAGCCGCGCGACCTCGGCGTCGTCGAGCCGCCGCGTCAGCGTCACCGGCGACAGCCGCGCGCGGTGCAGGATCTCGTCGCTGTAGGCGTTGCCGATGCCGGAGAACAGCGTCGGATCGCACAGCGCGCGCTTCAGCGTGCGGTTCTCGCGGCGCAGCGTCGCGGCGAACGCCGCGTCGCTCGCCTCGAACACCTCGAGCCCACCGCGATCGAACGCGGCGAGTCCGGCGCGGCCACGCACGGCGTGCAGCGACGCCCGCTTCTTGCTGCCGGCCTCGGTCAGCACGAGCGTGCCGTGGGCGAAGTCGAACGCGGCGAGGTCGAGCTTGCTGCCGAGCTTCTTCGCGCGCGGATGCCAGCGCAGTCGGCCGGCGATCATCAGGTGCAGCACGAGGAACAGCTCGTCGCCGAAGTCGAGCACGAGCCGCTTGCCGAGCCGTTCGACCCCGCGCAACGCGCGGCCCAGGAACGCCGCGAGCGGCGGCTCGACCGTGCGCAGCACGAACGACGACAGCAGCCGCACGCCTTGCAGCGGCTCGCTGCCGAGCACGGCGACGAGGCGCTCCTGGTAGACGGTGACGTCGGGCAGTTCGGGCATCGGTCAGCGCGCCGGCAACGCGACGAAATACGCGCTCGCCGCTCGCGTTGGCAGCGCCGGCTCGGCGGCGCGCGTCTCAGGACGCGACGGCTTCGTCCGTCGGGCCCGTTCGGCTGCCGAAACGATCCCGGACCGCCGCAGCAACAACCCGACGGAACGGCACATGGCACCGAGTATACCTTCGCCCGTGGCGCATCCCGCGCCGCCTGCATCGCCCCCCATGTCCTTCCC
>CAYMRG010000223.1:0-8332 GCA_964392555.1 uncultured candidatus Brocadiaceae bacterium | reverse complement strand
GAGGCGTGAGCAGATCGGCTCGACGAGGTCGAGCCAGGCGCGCGGCGGCAGCGGCCGCTGCTTTGGATTGGTCATCTGCCAGATGCTGACGTTCTCGGCGAACACGACGAGCAACCGCGCGCCGTCGGCGGCGACCGCGTCGCGCAGCGCGCGCAGGGCCGCTTCGGTCGCGCCCACCGCGTCGCGGAAGGCCGTCGGGGCGTCGGCCGCGAGCATCATCGAGTCGATGTCGAGGTCGGTGCCCGGCTGCCAGCCCTGCAGCGCCGCGCGCCACTCGGGCCGCGCGAGCGCGGCGATCCGTTCGCTCAGCTCGCGATCGACCTGCGCCGCCGAGCTGCCGCCGATCCACGCCAGCGACGCCTCGGTCCAGCGGTAGAGCCGGCTCCAGCCGAACGCCGTCTGGTGCCACGCCGGCGGCACCGCGGGCGGCGGCTTCGCCGCGAACTCGGCCCAGGCCGGGTCGACGGGCCGCCACGCCCAGCTCGCGCCGTCCGGCACGAAGTACGGGCGCGGCGTGTGCTGCGGATCCCAGCCGTAGCGCAGCGCCTCGAGCAGCGCGGAGTTGTTGGCGACGTCGTTGTTGACGAACACCAGCACGACCAGGTTCGGCGTGAAGCGACGCCCGATGTGGCGGTAGAACGCGAGCTCGGTGCTGGTACCGCTGCCGCTCATGCCGAGGGCCATCGTCGCGACGCGGTCGCCGCGTTCGCGCAGGCGCTGTTCGAGCTGGACGTGGAGCTTCTGCGCGATCGGCACCTGCACCGCCTCGACGAACGAGTCGCCGAGCACCAGGATGCGCCGTTCGTCGGCCGTGACGGCGGGCGGCTCGCGGTCGGCGAAGCCGAGCGAATTGGTGGTCTGCGCGATGCAGTAGTCGGACAGGTTGGTGCGGCGCAGCTCGGCCTGCGGCGCGAAGTGGAAGCCGATCTCGGGGTCGAACGCGCCCGGCCAGTTGCTGTCGGCGAACGGGTAGCGCCAGCGCAGGACCAGCTCGACGGAGCCGAGCGCCAGGCCGGTGGCGAAGCCGGCGGCGACGAGGCCGAAGGCGACGCGGCGGCGCCGGCGACGATCGGGCAGCCCGGCACGGACCGCGGCGGCGAGCAGCATGCCGCCGGCGAGGGCGGCGGCGGCGAACGCGGCGGTGTCGATCACGACGTGCGGCCAGGCCGCCGCCGGCGGCAGGGGCCAGGCGACCTCGTAGCGGCGGCCGTTGGTGCGCGGATCGCTGTTGTCGGACGCGGTGAAGTAGAGCGTGCCGTGCCAGAACGAGTGGCGACCGCGGCCGATCGTGCGGATCGCGTCGTGTTCGGCGCCTTCGCCGATCGCGTCGCCGTTCTCGAGCAGCGCAGCGCGGATCGGGCCATCCGCGGCGTTCGGCGCACCTGCCGGCAGGTCGCAGCGGAACGCGA
Organism: uncultured candidatus Brocadiaceae bacterium; assembly: GCA_964392555.1. Taxonomy (GTDB): domain Bacteria; phylum Planctomycetota; class UBA1135; order UBA1135; family UBA2386; genus CAYMRG01. The sequence continues at coordinate 6,923 of CAYMRG010000223.1, read as the reverse complement.
AACCCTGCTCGGGCACGTAGTCGGCGAGCGCGTGGCGCGGCCAATCGGCGAGCGCAGCGGCGGGACCGGGCCGCGTCCACGAGGCGAGCGCGAACAGCGCCGCCGCCGCCGCGGCGAGCCCGAGCCCGAGGCGCGCGCTCACGGCTTGCGTCCGCGCACGCTCGTGTGGATCGGCCCGGCCTCGTGCACGTCGACGAGCCCGGCGGCCTCGAACCAGCCGATCACCTCGGCCGGCGAGTGCGTGCCGTGGTAGCGCGGCGAGTAGCCGTCGAAGGTGTCGAGGATGTCGTTCTCGATGCCGTAGCTCTGCTGGCTGTAGGGGAACAGCCTCTGCGCGAGCTGCTGCAGCCGCGAGCCCTTGCGGCGGTTCACGAACGGCACGAACCAGCGGCACCACTCGTAGAACATCCGGCTCGGGATCTTGTTGACCCACGGGATCCAGTGGTTGCGGACCGCGTAGTCGCCTTCGTCGGGATAGACCCAGATCGCGATCGTGCCGCCGCGCTTCAGCAGCGGCACCAGCGCCTCGAAGTGCTTGCGGGTGTCCGGCGTGTGGTGCAGCACGCCGATGCTGACGATCACGTCGAACGTCTCCGGCGCGAACGGCAGCCGGCCGATGTCCGCCTGCGCGATCAGCACGTCGTCGCGGCCGCCGAGGTTCTTCTGCGCCGCTTCGACCGCGAGGCTGAGGTCGACGCCGATGGCCTGCGCGCCGAGGCTCGTCAGCACCTCGCTGAAGCGTCCCGTGCCGACGCCGGCATCGAGTGCGAGCTTGCCGGCGAGCTGCCGTGCGTCGAGGCCGGTCTTCTGCTGCAGTTGCGTCAGCGACATCGCGTCACCGCGGGCGCTGTCGAGCTGCGTCGTGTCGTGCGTGTTCCACTCGAAGCTGAACGAGCTGACGTACGAGTCGTCGGGCACGAAGCGCGGCACGCCGCGGACGATCGGGTAGCGTTGGCCGCAGGTGCAGCGCAGCGCGTCGTTCTCGGGCTGCAGCGGCTGCCGGCACCGGGGGCACGCGAGATGGCGCAGCAGCGGGTGGGGGACGCCACTCTGCGAGGTCCGGGCGGGCTCGGCGCTCATCGTTCGGCCACCGTGTAGATGCGACCGTTGGTGCGCGGATCGCTGTTGTCCGACGTCGCGAAGTAGAGGTTGCCCGCCCAGTGCGAGTAGCGGCCGCGGCCGAGCTGGCGGATCTCGTCGTGCGCGGCGTGGCCGTGGGCCAGCGCGACGCCGTCCTCGAACACGACCAGCGAGCTGCCGATGTCGGCGTCGGATGGCAGCTTCGCCGACAGCGTCGCGATGTGGCAGTGGCCGTTCTCGGCGCGGAATTCGCCGAGCCGACCGCGGTAGCGGCGGCGGAACGTGGCGCGGCAGGTCTGCCAGACGAGGCCGAACGGCAGCTTGCCGCGGACGAACAGCCAGCTCGCCGCGAGCAGCATCCAGAGCGTCACGGTGACCACGGCGAAACCGTGGAAGAGGAAGCCGGCCGGCTTCATGCGAGGTCTCCGCGGTAGAGGGCCAGGGTGTTGTCGACCAGCGCGGCGAGCGAGAACCGCGCGGTCACGGCGGCGCGGCCGGCGGCGCCGAAGCGCGCGCGGCGTGCGGGATCACGGGCGAGCGCGGCGAGCGCCTCGCCGAGCGCCTTCGGGTCGTCGATCGGGCACAGCAGGCCGGTCTCGTCGTGCATGACGACTTCGACGCAGCCGCCGGCGGCGGTCGCGACGACCGGCTTGCCGAACCACTGCGCCTCGAGCAGCGCGTTCGGCGTGCCCTCGATGCGCGAGGACAGCAGCACGATGTCGGCGGCACTGAGCAGCAGGCCGACGTCCTGGCGGCGGCCGAGCAGCTGCACCGTGTCGCCGAGGCCGAGCCGCGCGATCGCCTGTTCGGCGTCGGTCGTCATCGGGCCGATGCCGGCGTGCACGGCGCGCAGTCCCGGGACCAGCCGGCGCGCGTGGGCGATCGCCTCGAGCCAGACCAGCGGCCGCTTCTCCTCGCACAGCCGGAGCAGGCCGACGACCAGCGGTGCGTCCGCGGCGATGCCGAGTTCGTCGCGCAGCTCGGCGGCGTCACCGGTCGTCGGCGCGCCGAGCGAGGCGGTGTCGAGGCCGTTGTAGACGACGCGGAAGCCCGGATCCGTGCCGAGCCAGCGCGTGTAGTCCTCGGCGCAGGCGCGGCTGTTGGCGAACAGGCGCACGCGCGGGCTCTGCGGCAGCAGGCGGTAGTAGTCGGCGAACCACGGCCGGTGCTGCGACGGGTAGTTCGTCGGGTTGAAGCTGCGGATGCCCATCGCGATGACCGGCACGTCGGCGAGCAGCGCCGCGATGCCGCCGCTGATGTTCGGGATGTCGAGGCAGCAGTGCACGACGTCGGGTTCGAGCGCGGCGAGGTGCGAGTAGATCCGCCAGACCTCGTCGCGGCAGCCGTCGGGCAGGCCCGCGAGCAGCCGCAGGCGGCGTTCGTCACGGCCGGCGGCGCCGAGCGCGAAGGTGCCGTCGGCGCGGTGCGCGGCGCGCAGCTGCACGCGCGTGCCCTTCAGCAGCGAGCGGTAGTGGCTGGCGTGGCCGTCGAGGCCGGCCAGCGCGAGGATCGTCACGTCGAGGCCGCGGCGGTCGAGCTCGACCGCGAGGTTGCAGAGCTGGCGTTCGGTGCCGCCCGGGAACAGCGCGCCGATCACCATCGCGACCTTGCCGCCGGCGCCGAGCTGCGGCGCGCGCGTCGGGCGCTCCTTGACCAGTTCGCCCAGCGCGGCGCGGAACTCGGCGTCGGAGTGCAGCGGCGCCGTCAGCGCCTCCCCGTGCGGCGAGGCGACGGTCGTCGTCGCGTCGTCGCGGCGCGGCGGCAGCAGCGCCAGCTCGTAGACGCGGCCGTTGCGGTTGGGGTTGGTGTTGTCGGTCGCCGAGAACCAGACGTGGTCCTCCCACACCGAGTGCCGTCCGGCGCCGAGGCGGCGGATGTCCTCGTGGATGCTGTCGGCCATCGGCAGCTCGCTGCCGTCCTCGAGCACGGCGGCACGCCAGCCCTGTTGCAGCAGCGGCAGCGGCACGCGCATGCGCCGCAGCGGCGCGATGTAGCAGGCGCCGCCATCGTGGCCGAACGGGCGGCGGAAGCGGTGCACGCGGCGGCCGTCCGCGGGCTTGTCGAGCAGCCGGCCTAGGCCTTCGCGCGCGTCGAGCGCCAGGTGGCCGAGCGGTGTGCCGCCGAGGAAGTGCAGCAGGCCGCCGCGGCGCGGGCTGCGCAGCGCGGCGAGGTAGCGCCGGCCGTTGCTCCGCGGGTCGCTGTTGTCGGACGTCGAGAACCACAGCGCATCGGCATGCAGGCCGAAGCGGCCGCGGCCGAACGCCGCGATGGCCTTCGTGCTGCTGTCGGCGTGCGGCAGCGCCCGCCCATCTTCGAACATCACCAGCCGCGCCGTGCGATCGAGCGCGCGTTCGCGGGCGAGCCGCGGCAGCGTCACCCGCCAGGCGAAGCCGCCGGCGGGTTCGATCGCGTCGCCGCGCCGGGTCGGCAGGTTGTGGCCGAACATGCGTTCGCCGAGGCGCGGCACCGGCCCGGCGAACACGCTGCCACCGTCGGCGGCCAGCGTCGCCGTGTCGAGCACGTGCCAGCGGTCGCCGACGCGGTGGACGATCGTCTGTCGGCGTTCGTGCAGGAAGCCGATCAGGTCGCCGTGGGCCTCGCGCAGCGGCTGCACGAACACCGCGGGGCCGGGTGGCAGGTCGACCAGCAGGTCGCCGTCGACGCCGTCGCGCGCGGTCCAATCGAGCTGCAGGCAGCGCACGTGCGACGGCGTGGCGACCGCGTCGGCGGTCACCACGACCGAGCCGGCCGGCAGTTCGCGGATCCAGGTCGGCAGCTCCTCGCCACAGAACACGCTGACCGGCTGGCGGCCGGCCTGCAGGTGCTGCCACAGCAGCAGGTCTTCCTGGCGGACCTCGGCGGTCGACGCGTCGTCGAGCGAACGCACCTCGAGCGCCGGCGCGGCCGCCTCGGCGGCGGGCTGGTGCGAGTGGTTCTGCAGCCAGATCTCGAGCGCCAGCATCAGCCACGCCTGGTAGAAGGCGAAGCCGTGCGGGCTCGCCATGCGGTCGACGAACGCCGCGCGGCCCTTCGCCGGGAGCCACTGCGCCAGCTTGCTGCCGTTGCCGAGCAGCATCTCGCGCAGCCAGTCGACCATGCGTTCCTTGCCCCAGCCGGTCTTGGTCGGCACGCCGAAGCCCATCTTGCGGCGATCGAGCCAGCGGCGCGGCAGGTAGCGCTCGGCGACGGCCTTCAGCACGAGCTTGCCCTGCGGGCCCATCAGGCCGGTCGTGTAGCAGTCGTCGACGGCGAGCTGTTCGCAGAACGCGGCCAGCTCGCGGCTGAGGAACGGCGTGCGCACCTCGAGCGAGTGCTGCATGCTCATCCGGTCGACCTTCGGCAGCACCGCGCCCGGCATGTAGTGCTCGGCGTCGTGGCGGCGCATCTTGTGCAGCAGCGGACCCGGTTCGCGGCTCATGCGCCGCCGCAGCGACGCCAGCAGCGCGGCGGTGCGCGGCGGCACGGCGCCCCACAGCTCCTCGAGGTGCTGGTCGAGGTAGATCAGCATCCGGCTGCTGTAGTACTGCCGCCCGGCGTCGAAGTCGGCGCGCCCCTTGGCCTCGTCCTCGAGCGTCGCGAAGTAGCGACCGTAGCCGCCGAACATCTCGTCGCCGCCGTCGCCGGACAGGCAGACCGTGACGTGTTCCTTCGCGACCTTGCTGACGAGGAACGTCGGCAGGCACGAGCTGTCGCCGTTCGGTTCGTCGAGCACCGTGCCGATGTGGTGCAGCAGCGGCAGCGCGTCGAGCTCGAGCACACGTTCGTGGTGCTCGGTGCCGAGGTGCTGCGCGACCTCGCGCGCGTATTCGTGCTCGGTCTCGTCGGGCGCATTGGCGAAGCCGATCGAGAACGTCTTGACCTGTTTGTTCAGCGCCTTGGTCATCAGGGCGACGACCGTCGAGCTGTCGACGCCGCCCGACAGGAACGCACCGAGCGGCACGTCGGCGATCATGCGGCGGCGCACCAGCCGCAGCAGGATCTCCTCGAGCTCGTCGGCGAGTTCGCCCATCGGCCGCTGCGAGCGCACCGGGCCGCGCGGCGCGAATGCGAAGTGCCGCCCGATCTTGACGCGGCCCTCGCCGTCGACCGACAGCCAGTGGCCGGGCTTCAGCTTGTGCGCGTTGCGATAGATCGAGCGCGGCGCATCGACGTATTGCAGCGCCAGGTACTCGGCGATCGTGTCGCCGTCGATCGCCGCGTCGAACAGCGGCATCCGCGTCAGCGCGTGCAGTTCGCTCGCGAACGCGAACCAGCCGTCACCCTGTGCCCAGTAGAGCGGCTTCTCGCCGAACGGATCGCGCGCCAGCAGCAGTTCGCGCGCCGCCGTGTTCCACAGACCGAAGCCGAATTGCCCGTCGAGCCGCGGCAGCGCGTCGACGCCGTGCTCGGCGACGAGCTGCAGCAGCACCTCGGTGTCGCTGCGCGTCGCGAACGTGTGGCCGGCGGCGGCGAGTTCCTGCTTCAGCTCGAGGAAGTTGTAGATCTCGCCGTTGAAGCTGATCGCGTGCCGGCCGTCCGGCGCGACGAACGGCTGGTGGCCGCCCGAGCTGGTGTCGATGATCGACAATCGCCGATGCGCGAGCGCGCAACGACCATCCGGCGACACCCAGGCACCGCCGTCGTCGGGACCGCGGTAGGGCATGGCGTCGGCCATGGCGCGGGCGATCCGCTGGAGTTCGTCACGGCCCCAGCGGCCGTTGAGATCGAGGATGCCCGCAATGCCGCACATGGCGAACGATTCTGCGGTTGGTCGGGGGAGATGCAAGGAACGATGCGTGGCCTGGTGAAGGGCCCATTGGCGCGGTGGCGTCAGGCCGTATGGGTCGGTACGGTGACCCCCCTCACCATGGGTGTGCCCGGCCTCCGGTTCCTGTTCGCGCGGCGCGGCGAGCGCTGGTCGGAGCTCGCGAGCCTGTTCTGGCGGTCGCTGCGCGCCGAGGGGATCGGCCCGACCTGGCGGCGGTTGCGCAGCTATGCGGGCTCGGTCGCCGCGGCGGCGGCGACGCCGTTGCCGCCGACCACGACGCGCAAGGACGTGCTGTTCGTCGCCGGGTGCCCGGGCCATCCGCGGCGGTGGCGCTGCGAACACGCGCTCGAACGGCGCGCGGCCCGCGGGGGCACCGGCGATCTGGTCGACCATCCGGCGGCACCGCTCGGCGACTACGTCGACTGCTACGGCGAGTTCGTGCTGCAGCGCGTGCCACACGATCCGTCGGTCGAGGCGTTCGTCCGCGCCGCGAAGGCACACGGCAAGCGGGTGGTCGTCGACGTCGACGACCTGGTGATCCACGAACGCTACGGCCCGGAGCTGCCGATCCTCGCCGGCTACACCGAGCTGGCGCGCGAGCTCTACGTGCAGCAGTTGCGCCGCATCGGCCAGGTGCTGCAGCTCGTCGACGAGGCGACGGCCGCGACCGACGAGCTGGCCGCGGCGCTGCGGCAGTGCTTCCCGCACCTGCGCGTGGTGGTCGTGCCGAACGTCGCGAGCGCGGCGATGGTCGCGCGCAGCGAGGCCGCGCTGGCGGCTGCGCCCGACGTCGCGCCGGATGGTCCGATCACGCTCGGCTACTTCGCCGGCACGCGCACGCACGACGGCGACCTCGCGAGCATCGCGCCGGCGCTCGCCGAGGTGCTGGCCGCGCGGCCCGCAGCGCGGCTGCTGCTGGTCGGCGAGGTCGCGGTGCCCGACGCACTCGCTGGCTTCGCCGCACGCATCGACCACCGCGCGCCGGTGCCGTGGCCCGAGCTGCCGGCGCTGCTGCGGCGCGCCGACGTGCACCTCGTGCCGCTGCTCGACACGCGCTTCACGGAGCGGATGATCAAATGGTGGAAGGACACGATGC
>CAYMRG010000222.1:0-8347 GCA_964392555.1 uncultured candidatus Brocadiaceae bacterium | reverse complement strand
TGGGCGCCGCGACCGAGACCGAGATGAAGGAGAAGAAGGCCCGCGTCGAGGACGCGCTGCACGCCACCCGCGCCGCGGTCGCCGAGGGCATCGTCCCCGGCGGCGGCACCGCGCTGGTCCGCGCCGCGAAGGGTCTCGACGACCTGAAGCTCACCGGTGACGAGCGCATCGGCGCCGACATCGTCCGCCGCGCGCTCGAGGCGCCCATGCGCCAGATCGCGGCCAACGCCGGCGTCGACGGCTCGATCGTCGTCCAGACCGTTCGTGGCCACAAGGACGCGACCTACGGCTACAACGCCGCGACCGACGTCTACGAGGACATGATCAAGGCCGGCGTCGTCGACCCGGCGAAGGTCACCTGCGCCGCGCTGCAGAACGCCGCTTCGGTGGCGACCCTGCTGCTGACGACCGAGGCGCTGATCTCGAACGTGCCGGAGAAGAAGCCGGCCGGCGGCGGCCACGACCACGACCATGGCGGCATGGGTGGCATGGGCGGCATGGGTGGCATGGGCGGCATGGACTTCTAGTCCCTGCCTCACACCTGACGCCGAACGGCCCGGCGGCGCGCGAGCGTCGGCGGGCCGTTTGCTTTGGCGCCCGGACCGCCCGCCGAGCGATCCGCTAGACTGACCCGACCCATGCCGGAGTCCGCCCGCGAACGCGACCTGCTCGAAGCCTTCCTGCATGGCTCCGCCATGCTGCTCGTCGCCGTCGCCGCGACGCTGGCGATCGCGTTCGCCCTCATGCTCGCCTGCGGTTGCCCGCTCGAAGGCCAGCACTTCGCGGTGCTCGCGACCGGCCTGGCAGCCGCCGGCTCGTGCGAGTTCTTCGCGCGCCTCGCCCGCGCCCCCGCATGACCTTCGCCTGCCGCATCGGCTGCGGTGCCTGCTGCATCGCGCCATCGATCACGACGCCGTTCGCAGGCATGCCGAACGGCAAGCGCGCCGGCGAGCGCTGCGTCCACCTCGACGACGGCAACCGCTGCGCCCTGTTCGGCCGGCCCGACCGGCCGCAGTTCTGCTGCGACCTGCGACCATCCGCGGAGATGTGTGGAGCGACCGATGCGGAAGCGCTGGCGATCCTGACGCGACTCGAGCAGGCGACGCAGCCGTGACGGGATGTTCGACTTGACGCACGACCGAGACTGACTGCACAACAGGGCTCAAAGCATCGGCTCAGGAGCCCTGGAGCCATGGATCCCAAGGCAGGTCACGTCCAGCATTTCGGTGCCAATCGACGCGGCCGATCAGCGCGCCGGCGCAAGGCACGCCGCGCGCGTAGGCTTCGAGGATCAGCGCCTCCACCAGGCGCTCGTTGGCCACGGCACCGCTCTCGATGCGCTCACGCTGGCGCTTCCGCTCCGCTGCGACAAGGAAGGCGGCCTTGCATTGGTGCACCAGCTGGGATGCCAGCCTGATCGCGACGGCATCGACGACGTCCGTGGCGTTGCCCGTCGCACGCACCCGAAAGCCGTGCGCCACCGCCGTGACGAACGCGTCACAAAGCCCGGATCGCTCGGCTTCCCGATCGGCCGCGTTGAATGGACGCGGCAGCACGGAGGTCACACAGAATCGCGCGGCCAACGCCAGGCGCAGGGCTTCGGGAAGTTCCAGGTCCCATGGGAGGACGCCCTGGATGCGCAATTGGCACGGCAAGACGTGGGCCGCCTGTGCGTCGCACCGTCCGGCGGCGCGATCCTGCAAGACGGCCCCACAGCTCGACCAATCCCCGCCGCTGGCTGCGCGCATTGCCGGCAGGCGCGAAGCCAGAGCGAGCATGATGCTCACCTCCAGCATATGACCCAGGCGGTCCAACGCGTGTGCCGCCGCCATGACTTGCACATCGCTGGTGCTCGATGGCATCGGCGCATACCGATGCGGAATCCCACTCGCCACGATGGTCCGCCTCATTCCGTCGAGCCTAGCCGGATTCCTCACCAAGCGCCGCGTCCGGGTGCGTCGATTTCGTCGTCATGCAGGGTTCATGAAGTGCGCCCGGCTGCGACCAACTCCCGCCGCCGACGGCTGCGTGGGGACACCATCCGGAAGCTGCTGATCCCGCTCCGCGAATGCTCCGGCCCTCGACCTCGCCAGCCAGCCTTCGGTCGCCGGCCAGGGCCGCGATCGGAAGCACTTCGGGCACCATCGCTTTCCGGTTGCCATGGCATTCGGTACGGTGCCGCCATGGGTCCAAGGTGCGGCGCGACCGGCTTCCTTGCCACGCTGGCCGCGCTCCCCACCACGTTGGTTGCGCAATCGAAGCCGGTGCGCATCGAACTCCTCACGACGATCAGGCCCGACGGTGGCACGACGCATGCTGCAGCGTTCTCGCCGGACGGCACGTCGCTCGCGACCGGGGGAGAAACCGGGGACCTGCGTGTCCTGGAGATCGCGACGAAGCGCATCCGCTGGACGCAGCAACCGAGCTACCACTGGATCGGCGTGGTGGCGTTCTCACCTGATGGCTCCCGCCTCGCCTGCCGCGGTCGTCACCTGACCATCCACGACGCAGCGACCGGGGCGGAGCTCGTTCGCGTCCCGGACGTGGGGCCGCAGGCCTTCGCGTGGCATCGCGACGGCAAGCGTTACGCCTACGGCGCAGGCCGGCAGCTCGTGCTGCGCGCAGGCGACGAGTCGACGATCCGCGCCGAGTTCGAGTACCCGATCAACGCGGTGGCCTTCGGCGAAGACGATGATCTCTACGTCGGCGACAACGTCAGCCGCATCTGGCGCGTGGGCGCCGGCAGCAGCGCTGCCGAGCTGGTCCGCGACCACCGCACGCCAGAGCGCGACATGGTCCGGTGCATCGACGTCGCCTTCGCCAACGGCGTGCTGTTCGACATCGCGTCCGAGGGACCGGTGCACCGCAACGACGCCCGCCTCGATGCGCCGGCGAAGCCGTTCGCGTTCGCCGTGACGAACGACGGCCAGTCGTTCGCGGTCGGTGGCTGCGCGTTGTCGACCGGGCGCTACTCGGAACTGGACCCGACGACGATCCGCTGGTGGACCGACGGCGGCGCGACCTTCACGGACCTGACCGCGCCGGGCAGCGTGGCCGCGCTCGCCTTCCATCCCGATGGCAAACGACTGTTCGTCAGCACCTACTGCGAGGCCTACCAGGCCCTGCACGAACGCGGCCGCGAACCCGTCCCGTTGCCTGGCCACTCCGCCGTAGTCAGCCGCTTGGCGATGACGCCCGACGGGCGGACGCTGGCGATCCGGGGGAAGACCTGGTCGCTGCATCCGCTCGATGGCCGCCCGAGCCGACCGCTGCCCGGAATCCTCGGTGTCGAAGCGGGACGGTCGGGTGGCGAACTCATCGTGCAGGAGGCACAGCGCGCGGTAGTGCTCGACACGTTGACCGACAAGGAAGTGGCAACCGTGCCCGCGACCGGCGGCTTCCTGGGGTCCACGGCCCAGCCCGGCCCTGGCAACCTGCTGCTCGTCGGCGAAAACCTCGTCGACCGTTCGGGTGCGGTGGTCACTGCCTTGCCGAAACTCCTCGCCCTCGGCGGCGTGCTGAGCGCCGCATCCTCGTCGACCGGCACGTGGGCGATCGCCTGCGTCGGCGGCATCGAAGGCGATTTCGGCAACCTCTGGCTCACCGATGCGAACGGTAAGAACCCGCGCCAGGTCGACGACTGCCCGGTCTACACGGTCGCGTTCTCGGCCGATGGCAAGCGCCTCTACTATGGCTGCGGGTTTGGGATCTCCACGGGGATGGGTCCGCCCAACCACGCGTTGCGCGTTCGCGACGCCGCGTCGCTCGCGCTGGTGGCGAAGGTCGACGCGCGCATCACCCAATGGCGCTTCCTCGACGCGCGGCGAGCCCTCGTGAGCAACGAGCGCAAGCTGCAGGTGTGGGACGTCGAGCGCCTGGAACCGATCCAGGACCTGCCGATCGAGTCCTGGGACTTCGCGCTGTCCGACGACAAGCGCACGCTCGCGATCGCCCGCAGCCAAGGCGTCGACGTCTACCGTGTGACGATCGACTGACGCGCAACCCCGGCGACCTACGCCGAACGGCGCAGGCGCCGCCACCCCGTCTTCGTGGATAGTGACCCGTGCGCCGCGACCATCGCGGTCGTTCCCATGCGAGCCATCCTCCTGGCGGTCGCCGCGGGCCTCTGTTGGGGCATCGGCGAGGTCTGCACGAAGTCGGTCCTGCACGGCCACCGCATCGGGCCGCTGACGGCGATCCTCGCGCGTTCGCTGCTGGCGCTGCCGGTGCTCGCCGTCGCCTGGTATGCCGCGACGCACTGGTGGCAGACCGAGCCGCGCGCGCAGTGGCGTGAGCTGGCGTTCGCCGACGTGCTCAAGCTCGTGCTCGGCTCCGGCTTCGTCGCCGGCGGTCTCGCGATGGCGTTCTTCTACTCGGCGCTCGCGCTCGACGACGTGTCGCGCATCAAGCCGATCGCGTTCACGATCGCGCCGGCGGTCGGTGCACTGCTCGGCTGGCTCGCGCTCGGCGAAGCGATGACCGCGCGCAAGGCGATCGCGATCGCGCTGATCCTCGCCGGCGTGGTGCTGCTGACCGGCGCCGGCGCGGCCGTCCAGGCCGACGGCAGCACCACCACGGCGATGCCGTCCGATCACTGATCGGCGCGCAGCTACCGCTTCGTCGCGGCGACCTTCTCGCGGCACCGCGCGAGGGCATCGCGGTACTCCTGCAACCGCGGCGAATCGGGCTCCAGCGCTTCGGTGGCGAGCGCGACCAGCTCCTCGAGTTCCGGCAGGGCCCCGGCCGGGTCGCCCGCCGCGAGCCGCAGCTCGCTCGAGTTCCATAGCACCTCACGCAGCGGCGTCTGCCCGCCCGGCATGCGACGCAGCATCGCCAGCGCCGCGTCGTAGTCGGCGCGCGCCGCGGCCCCCTTGCCTGCCTGGAGCGCCCGCGCACGGCCGCGCTGCGCGAAGCTCATCGCCGTGCCGATGTGATCGCCTTCGAAGAGCGCCTGGTGCATCGCCAGCGAACGGCCGAACGCGTCCTCGGCGGCCTCGTACTGCTCCAGGGACAAGCGAGCGCTGCCGAGCGTGAACAGGCCGTGGGCGACGTTCTGGTGGTTGCCGGGGAACAGGCGCTGGTTCATCGCCACCGCCTCGTCGAGCAGCACCGTGGCCGCCGCCGCCTTGCCGTTGCTGATGCGCACGAACGCGACGTTCATCAGCGCTTCGGCCACGACCGGATGATCGCCGTGGAACATGCGTCGCCGCATCGCCAGCGCCTCGTCGAACAAGGGCTCGGCATGCGCGCGATCGCCGCGCGTCCAGTACTGCACCGCGAGGTTGTTGATGCCGACCGCCAGGTCCGGATGGTCGCCGGCGTGGACGCGACGCCGGATCGCCAGCGCCTCCTCCCACAGCGTCTGCGCTTCGTCCGACGCGCCGAGATCCTCCTTGGCCTGGGCGAGGTTGTCGACGGCCATCGCCAGCGTGCCCTGGTCGCCACCGAGCCGCCGCAGCATCGCCACCGAGTCCACGAGCAGCGGTAGCGCCGCCGCGGCATGACCCTGCGCCCGCATCACGTCGCCGACGTTGTTGCGCAGGGCCGCGCGCTGGTAGTCGTCGCCGACCCGCAGGCGGTCGTACATCGCCATCGCCTCGCGCGAATGGCGTTCGCAGTCCTGCAGGCGACCGAGGCGGTTGCACAACCTGCCGACCTCGCAGATGGCCGCCGCGAGATCGTCGTGATCGCCCTCGTGCGCCTGGCGCAGCAGCGTCACCGCCCGCTCCGCCTGGACCAAGGCCTGCTCCAGGCGGCCGTTGGTGTTCAGGATGCGGGCGATCGTCAGCTCGAGATCGGCCGCGGTCGCGGGATCGTCGGCGAAGCACCCCGAATCGACCTCGGCGATCGCGTTGTCCATCGCCGCCAGCACCGTGACGTCTTCGTGCCCGCCGGCCTGCGACACGTCGGCCGAACGCAGCGCGGCGACGACGAAGTCGCGGATCGTCTCGGCGCGCTGCCGCGCCTTCGCCTCGGCGCCCTGCGCCAGTTCGGCCCGCTTCGCCTGCTCGACGGCCTTCTGCTCGTTCTCCTGCGCGCTGCGCTGCGCCGCGGCGGCGGCCGTCGCGGCACCGTCGGCACGCTCCTTCTCGTGGACGGCACGGACCAGCGCGATCGCGGTGCCGACGATGCCGAGCACGAGCGCCAGCCCGACCGCCGCCGAAGCGAGCACCAGCGCACGGTGTCGGCGCACGAACTTGCGCAGCATGTAGGCCGCGCTCGGCGGCGCCGCGACGACCGCCTCGCCGCGCAGGTGCCGCTGCACGTCCTCGCCGAGCGCGGCGGCCGTCTCGTAGCGGCGCGTGCGATCCTTCTCGATCGCCTTCATGACGATCCAGTCCAGCTCGCCGCGCACCTGCGCGCCGAGCCGCTTGGGTTCGCTGCGGCGCTGGGTCGCCAGCGTCGCCAGCCCCGCACCCGAGGTCGACAGCCGCGTCGACGGCTTCGCCGGCTCCAGGTCGCGGATCAGGCGCGGCAGCTCGCTCGGCATCGCGTCGCGTAGCAGCGTCCGGTCGAACGGCGTGCAACCGGTCAACAGCTCGTAGAGGACCACGCCGAGCGAATAGACGTCGGTGCGCGTGTCGACGTCGAGCGAGCCTTCGGCCTGCTCCGGGCTCATGTATTGCAGCGTGCCGATGACTTGCCGCTGCTCGGTGTAGAGCGTCTTGTCGGTCAGCCGTTGCGACGTCGCCTTGGCGACGCCGAAGTCGATGACCTTCGCGTGCGGCTTGCCGTCCTGCATCGTCACCAGCACGTTGCTGGGCTTCAGGTCGCGGTGGATGACGCCCCTGCCGTGCGCGTGCTGCACCGCATCGCAGACCTGCGCGAAGATCGCCAGACGCTCGTCGATCGGCAGGCGGTTGCGGTCGCAGTGCTCGACGATCGGCAGACCGCGCACCAGGTCCATCACGAAGAACGGCCGCCCCGCCGCCGTCACGCCCGCGTCGATCACACGCGCGATGTGCGGATGGTCCATCATCGCGAGCGCCTGCCGCTCCTGCTCGAAGCGGGCGACGACCTGCCGCGTGTCCATGCCGAGCTTGATGACCTTCAGCGCGACCTGGCGCACGACCGGCTCGCTCTGCTGCGCCAGGAACACGCGCCCGAACCCGCCTTCGCCGAGCTCCTGCAACAGCTGGTAGGGACCGATCTGCTGACCGACGTCCTCGTCGCGGGCGAACGGGGCTGCGTCCTGCCGACCATCGTCGGGGACGCCCAGGCGGCGAGGGTCGGGAGGGGGCATGGCGGGCCGGGCCCAACCATAGCAGACGCTCAACCACCCAGCAGGCGCAGGCAGAGCTCCTTGACGTCGGTCGCGGCGACGCGATCGCGCGCCAGCCGGCGATCGCTGCACAGGAACACCGGCCCCGCCGCGGGATCGTCGTAGAGCCGCCCGTGGGTGCCTCGCACCATCGACGTGTCGGTCGGGATCACGTCCATCAGATACCGGAAGCCGAGCAGCTTCTTGGCGAGGTTCTTCGCGATGCGCAGCTTCGGCAGCGCGATCTTCGGGTCGACGAACAGCTCGGCCGGGTCGTAGCCGGGCTTGCGGTGGATGTCGACCGTGGTCGCGAAGTCGGGGCGGCGCGCCTCGTCGAGCCAGTAGTGGTAGGCGAACCAGCAGCCCGGCTCGGCGACGCAGACCACCACGCCCGCGGGGAACAGTCGCGCGATGTCGGTGGCGTGCAAGCTTCATGCGGCCAGGCTGGTGACCCGGCTGCGGCAATGGACCGTGGCATCGCGGATCATGAAATTCACCAGGGTCGGCGAGACACCCAGGTTGGCGGCGATGTCCTTCTGGCTGACGCCGCGAAAGCGGTGCTCCTCGAAGGCATAGCGAGTCCGTTCGGGTAACTCGGCCAGCGCGGATGCGACCAACTGCAAAGTCTGCCGGTGCATGCTGATGCTCTCCGGCGGTGCCGCTTCGCTGACCATGACGCTCTTGGCGTCGCCGCCGTTGACCACCCGATCCTCCGTCGTGCGCCGCCGATACTCGCCCACCGCCTGATTGTAGACGATCCTCGTCAGATAGCCGACCCGCGAATCGATCGTGTATTTCTGGCCGTTGGCGATGAGCATGACGAAAGCGTCGTGCACCACGTCCTCCGCCCGGCTCCGGCAACCCACGATGCGTTCGGCGATCTTGATGAACACGTGCCTGTGGGTCGCAAAGATCGCGTCGAGCGACGTGGATTGGACAGCGCTCAGCTCGCTCACCGGAACGGCCCTTGCATGGTATGTCTTGGCTTGAGGCGAGCAGAATCTATTGCGCCACTTCCGTGCCAACAATGACCGGCAGGCGAGAAACATTCTCATTTGGACTATCTTGAATATACGAATCATTCTT
>CAYMRG010000221.1:0-8358 GCA_964392555.1 uncultured candidatus Brocadiaceae bacterium | reverse complement strand
GAACTCGAACCCGGTCGGGCACTGGAGCTTGTCGTAGAACACCGTCCGCTTGTCGAACTTGCCGTCGCCGTCGTGGTCCTCGAACACGAGGATGCGGTCGTGGCCCTGCCCTTCGGGCTGGCGCCGCGGATACGAGAACGCCTCCGCGACCCAGACACGCCCGCGCTCGTCGATCGCCATCGCGATCGGCTGCCGCACGTCGGGCTCGCTGGCGAACACCTTGGTGTGGAAGCCCTCCGGCAGGTCCATGCGCTGCACGGCCTCCTCGGCAGGGAATCCGCCTTCCTTCTCGTTGGCCGAGTAGACCTGGAAGTCGTCGAAGTTGAGGTGGCCCCAGCCGTCGGTCGCGTCGTCGACGAGCCGGATGAACAGCGGCTTGCCGACGTGCTCGTGCAGGTCGACCTTGGCCGGCCGCATCTCCTCGTCGTCGTTGCCCGACGTCGTGCTGACGACCGCGCCGGTGTCGGCGCGCACGATCTCGACGCGCGTCTTGCTGCTGCTGCCGCCGCCGACCAGGAACGACGCGAGCTCGCGGTCGAGCACGAACGTCGCCGAGGTCAGCGTGCCGCGCGGCTCGTCGCTGCGCTTCTGCTCGTAGCTGCCGACCCAGAACCTGCCGGTGTGGCCGCTGCGCATGTCGCTGCGGCGCGCGAACACCGCGTCGCCTTCGGCGACCTGCGCGAACGCGTCGCCCTGCGGTGTCCAGTCGCGCAGGTCGCCCGCCTCGAAGTCGAGGTTCAACACGCGCCCGTCGGCGGCCTTCGGCGGCACGCCGCGCGGCCGACCGCTGCCCTTCAGCATGGCGCGCAGCTCGCGCCGTTCGATCGCGGTCCGTTCGCGGCTCGACACCTGCCGCACGGCGTGCCGGTGCACGAACGTGCCCATCTTGTTGCCGACGACGACGTCGACCGTGCCGTCGCCATCGACGTCACCGGCGACGACCTGCGTGCCGACGCCGGAGTTGCCGTCGATCTCGTGCGGCCCCCAGCTCACCACGCCGTCGACGCGGCGCAGCTGGAACCACGAGACGCTCGGATCGACCGCGTCGGCGCGCTCCTTGCCACCGTGCGCCCAGTAGCGGTTGCCGGTGACGATGTCGATCAGGCCGTCGTCGTTCATGTCGACGGCGCACAGCGCGTGCAGGTTGCCGATCACGACGCCGTAGGGGTTGTCCGCGGCCTTGCTGCCCATGATCAGGTGCGGCGCGAACGTGATCTTGTCGCCGTCGCGACGCTGCTCGTGCCACCACAGGCCGAAGCCGTGCGCGTTCTCGCTGGTGACGACGTCGTTGTCGCCGTCGCCGTCGATGTCGTAGACGAGCATCTGCGCGCCGCCGGCGGTCGCGAACTTGACCGGGTTGTTCTGCCACTCGGGATCGCCGGCGAGCGAGTCCGGCTGCCGCCACCAGCCGTGCTTCCACAGGATGTCGACGCGGCCGTCGCCGTCGACGTCGCCGACGCCGAGCCCGTGCGTGAAGCGCCCGCCGATGCCGACCACCGAGATCGGATGCCACTGCCACTTCTTGGCCGGATCCGCCCAATCGACCTTCGCGTAGCCGAGCCGATCCTCGAACTGGCACACCAGCTCCGGCTTGCCGTCACCGTCGATGTCGGTCCACGTCGGCGACTCGTTGTCGACGACGTCGAACACGACATGGCGCTGCCAGTGCGCGTCGGGCTTCTGCGGGTTGCGGAACCACGACGCGTCCTGACCGGGGAAACCGACGAACAGGATGTCGTTCCAGCCGTCGCCGTCGAAGTCGTGGACGAACGCGAAGAAGTTGTCCGAGTAGCCCTGCTTGTCGAACGGCTTCGGCGGATAGATCTCGTGGCGCTCTTCGAACTTCGGGCCCGTATACCAGTACGGCCCTGCGATCACGTCGGCATGGCCGTCGCGGTCGAGATCGCCGAACGTCGCGCCTTCGCAGAGGAACTCCTTGCTGAGCTGCTGCTTGGTGAACGAGTGGACCGTGGACTGCGCGGCGGCCGTCACGGCCATGGCGAGTACGGCGAGCACCGGCGCGCCGACTCGCGGCGCGACCACTTGGCGGATGGCGCTCATGACAGCGTGAACTCCGGCAGGCGGAGCAGGGCGCCACCCTGCATCGCGGACTGGTGGGCCAGGATGCCGACGGCCGTCCAGTTGGCCGAGCGGCGCGCGTTCGGGAACGGTTCGCGGTCCTCCATCAGCGCCATCACGAACTCGTGCGCGAGGTGCGGGTGCGAGCCGCCGTGGCCCGAGCCCTGCTTGAACGACAGGTGCACGTTCGCGGTGCTGTCGTAGACGCCCTGCGTCGTGAACTTGCGGATCTCCTTCGGCAGCAGATGCGCGAAGTCGGGCACCTCGACGCGCCGCGGCACCTCACCGGCGTGGATCACCGGCTGCTCGTGCTCGACCTGCGTCCACTCGAACGACTGCTTGCTGCCGTACGCGTCGAAGCTCTCGCGATACTGACGCGCCGTGTTGAACAGGCTGCGCGTGATCTCGGCCGCGAGGTCGCTGTCCTTGAACTTGATGTGGCAGGACTCGATCGCGAACGGCGACCCGTACTTGCCGATCAGCTTCTCGTCGATGCGGCCGGAGCCGAAGCACGAGACGTATTCGGCGCGCGCGTCGGTCAGCGCCAGCACCGGACCGACGCAGTGCGTCGCGTAGTGCATCGGCGGCAAGCCCTCCCAGTAGCCGGGCCAGCCGGCCATCTCCTGCTGGTGCGATGCCCGCAGGAACTGCAGCCGACCGAGCTCGCCGCGGCGATAGAGGTCGCGCACGAACAGGTACTCGCGGCTGTAGACGACGGTCTCCATCATCATGTAGCGGAGGCCGGTCCTGTCGACGAGCTGGACGATGCGCTCGAGGTCCTTGATGTCGGTCGCCGCCGGCACGGTGCAGGCCACGTGCTTGCCCGCCTCGAGCGCCTGGATCGACTGCGGCGCGTGGTCGGGGATCGGCGTGTTGATGTGGACCGCGTCGATCTCCTTGTCGCGCAGCAGGTCGGCGTAGTTCGTGTAGCGCTTCGCAATGCCGAACGCAGCGCCGATGCGGTCCAGGCTCGCCTGCGAGCGCTGGCAGATCGCGACGACCCGCGCATGTGGGTGACTCTGGTAGATCGGGAGGAACTCGGCGCCGAAGCCGAGCCCGACGAGAGCGATGTTGACGGGGCGATCGCGCATGGAAAGGGATCCGGAGAGAGAAGGGCGCGCCGGCACCGAGGCGCGGGAAGGATGATCGAAGTGGTCCCGAGCCCCGTCAACCGCGCGCCTTGCGACGACGGGGCGAACCAGCCTTCGCGCTGGCGCGATGGAGTGCTCCGCACCGCCTGCCGGGGGGCGAGACTCAGGCTGCTCGCAGCCTTAGTTCGATACAACGCTTGTTTTTCAAGGCGCAGAATCCATAGAATGGCAAGTTCGACTGGACTTCAGTTCGTTGTGGCAGATAACAACGATCGACATTACGCATCATCTTTCGTGCTTTGTTGCCATCCCATGGCTTCAACGCTTGTAGATCTACGCTTTATGACGAATGCCCTGCCGACCGACCAGTGGCTGACCCGGATCGCCACCGCGCTGCGCGACCTCCGGCTGGCACAGAATCTCGGCCAGGCCGATCTGGCCCAGCGCGCCGGAGTCGGCCGCAGCGCCGTACAGAACCTCGAGGCCGGCCACGGCACGCTGCAGACCCTGGTGCGCGTCGTCCGCGCCCTCGGGCGCGAGGATTGGCTCGCCAGCCTCGCCGCGACCCCGACGATCAACCCGCTGCATCTGGTGCGCCACGCCGCGCGCCGCCAGCGCGCATCCCGCAAGCGCCATGTCGACACCTCGGACTGAAGCGCACCAGCCGGTCGATCGGATCGAGGTCTGGGTGTGGGGCCGCTTCGTCGGTGCGGCGGCGCTCGATCCAGGTCTCGGCTGCTACGTGTTCGCGTACGACCGGACCTTCGCCCGCGGCGGCATCGAACTCGCGCCGCTGCACATGCCGCTCGACGCCAACGAACGCACCTACGCGTTCCCGGCGCTGCCCGAAGCCACCTACTACCGCCTGCCGGCGCTGCTGGCCGACGCGCTGCCCGACGACTTCGGCAACGCGCTGATCGATCGCTGGCTCGCCGAGCGGGGCGTGCCGCGCGCCGCGATCACGCCGCTCGACCGCCTCGCCTACATGGGCCGGCGCGCGATGGGCGCACTCGAGTTCCGGCCGCAGCGCGGGCCCGCGACGCGCAAGCCGACGGCGATCCACCTCGGCGAACTCGTGACCGCGGCGCGCGAGGCGATCGCCGGCACGTGGCACGACGACGACAGCACCGCGGCGGCGCTGCGCACGATCATCGAGGTCGGCACCTCCGCCGGCGGCGCGCGGGCGAAGGCCGTCGTCGCCTGGAACCCGCTCACGCACGAGATGCGTTCGGGTCAGCTCGAAGCTCCCGACGGCTACGAGCAGTGGCTGCTGAAGTTCGACGGCGTCGGCCGCGACCGCGAACTCGGCAGCGGCGAGGACTACGGCCGGATCGAGTTCGCCTACCACCGCATGGCGCGCGCCGCCGGCATCGCGATGACCGACTGCCAGCTGCTCGAGGAGAACGGCCGCGCGCACTTCATGACGCGCCGCTTCGATCGCGACGGCCGCGAACGCCACCACGTCCAGACGCTGTGCGCGATGGCGCACCTCGACTTCCGCCGCCGTGGCACCAACAGCTACGCGCAGCTGTTCCACACGATCCGCGAGCTGCGCCTGCCGCGCGAAGACCTCGTCGAGGCCTGGCGGCGGATGGCGTTCGGGGTGATGGCGCGCAACTGCGACGACCACACCAAGAACATCTCGTTCCGGCTGCGGCGTGGCGAAGGCTGGCGGCTCGCGCCGGCCTACGACGTGACGTTCGCGCACAACCCGCTCGGCGAGTGGACCAACCAGCACCTGATGAGCGTCAACGGCCGCTTCCGCGACATCACCGCCGACGACCTGCTCGCCGAAGCCGATCGCTTCGCCATCGGCGAGGCGAAGGCGATCCTCGCCGAGATCCGTGCCGCGCTCGCGCGCTGGCCCGAGTTCGCGGCGGCGGCGGGCCTCGCGACCGCGGCGAGCGACCGCATCGGCGCGCTGCACATACCGCTCGGCGACGGCGGCGGTCGCCGATGAGCGCCGCCTGCCCACCACCCGATGCCCCCGCCGACGCGATCACGCGCTGGGCGGCGCTCGTGCCGGTCGGCGGCACGGTACTAGACGTCGCCGCCGGTGGCGGTCGGCACGCGCGCTGGTTCGCCCACCGCGGCCATCCGGTGCTCGCCGTCGATCGCGACGTGACCGCGCTGCGCGAACGGGCGGCGCCAGGCGTCACGGCGCACGAGGCCGACCTCGAGGACGGGCCGTGGCCATGGCCGGACCGCACGTTCGCTGCGGTCGTCGTCGTCAACTACCTGTGGCGGCCGCTGCTGCCGCGGCTGGTCGCCAGCGTCGCGCCGGGCGGCGCGCTGCTCTACGAGACGTTCGCGGTCGGCAACGAACGCTTCGGCCGGCCGCGCAATCCGGACTTCCTGCTGCGCCCCGGCGAACTGCTCGAGGCCGTGCGCGGCGCCCTCGAGGTCCGCGAGTACGGCCACGGCGAGGTCGGTGATCCGCCGACCGCGGTGCGCCAGCGGTTGTGCGCGGTGCGGCCGGTGTGACCGCTGCGGCGACAACCGCTCCTGCGACGGCCGATCACTCGACCAGGTAGAACGCCGACGACGCGACGCTGCGCGGGCCATCGCCCGTCTGCATGACCAGCATCTGCAGGCCAGGCAGCGAGCCGTCGGCGAGCGCCACCACGCGCCATTTCACCTCGGCCCGACCGCTGTCGTCGAGCGTGCCGACGTGCACGAACGCGTCCGGCGCGAGCCCTTCCGGCAGTTCGATGTCGGAGACGCTGCCATACGGAAACCCCGAGAACACCGGGTGGGGCACGCCGCGCAGGATCCAGAACGGCGCCCCGGGCGGCCCGTGCGCGACCAGCGTCAGCTCGCTGTCGGCGGGCCCCTCGACCAGGAACGGCCCGCGCCCGGTAACGCCGTGCCCGTCGACCACCAGCGCCGCCGACGCCGAGTTCTGCTGGCAGAGGTCCGCGCCGATCGGCCGCACCAACGGCCCGATCATGCTCCACGTCGACCAGATCGCGGCGAGCAGCAGCACGGCGCAGCCCGCGCGCACCGGCGCCGACCAGCCGTTCGCGGCGCGCGCGATCGCGACCACGACCGACAGCGTGAGCCCCGGCGACATCGCCATCATCAGATCGAGATCGGTCGGCCAGCCGAGATCGAAGCCGTAGGCGACGACGAACACGACGTAGGCCAGGCCGGTCGCCGCGAGCACGAGGTCGAGGCCGCGGCCGCGCGGCCACAGCGCCATCGCCATCGCCGGCAAGGCGAGCGGCGCGGCGAACGCCAGGATCGTCGCGACCACCGCGAGATGGTCCGCCGCGAGCAGACAGCCGGGCGCGAACCACGAGCCGCCGTCGCCGCAGAACGGCACCAGCAACCGCCCGTCCGCGCCGCCGGCCACGCTGCCGACGAACGGCCGGAACGGCAGCGCACGCAGCAGCACGACGGTCGCCGCGAGCATCGCACCGACCAGCAGGATCAACCGCACGCCGTCGGCGAGCGTCGCCAGCACGCCGCGGCGCGCGCCGACCAGCAGCGCGGCCGCCACCGCCGCGACCAGCATGCCGACGTACTGCAGGTGCATCAGCGCCGCCAGCGTCAGCTGCGCGGCGCCGACCAGCAACGCTCCCCGCGCCGCGCTGGTCGGCGGTGAGGCGGCGACCGCCCGCGACCAAGCCGTCAGGTTGCCGAGCCCGAGCACCAGCAGCGGCACGCCGATCTGCGAGTGCTCGACGTAGCGCGCGAAGAACGTGCCGCACACGCCCGACGCGACCCAGACCGCCGCAGCGGCGAAGCGCGGCCACCGCCCGCGGGCGCCGTCGAGCAGACGATCGGTGACGGCCAGCCACGCGACGGTCGCGAGCCAGCCGCAGGCGACCGCGAGCCATTCGATCGAACCGGCACCGAGCGTCCGGTAGGCGATCGCATGCAGCACGCTCGACAGCGGCTCCGACCAGGTGAACACGCCGTCGGCGGTCGCCTTGCGCCACCAATGGTCGTCGCCCATCGACAGCACGCGGAACGTCGACCACACGCCGACCAGCATCGCCGCCGCAGCCAGTCGCCACCACGCGCGCCGGCGACCGCCGCCGAACGTCGCGATCCCCAGGTACGCCGCGAGCCACGGCAGCATGCTCGCGTACGGGCGCCCCGCCCATTGCCGCCAGGTCGCCGCGAACCCGGTCCATGGCCAGGCCACCAACAGCCCCGCGATCGTCACGCCGACCGCAGCCGTCGCGACGAGCGCGAGCGCGCGCGGCCAACGGCCTGCGGCGTCAGGGATCCCGGCCGTCGGTGCTGCCTGGTGCGCTTGCGTCACGGCGCGCATCCTCGGGCACCACGGCCGTGCGGGCAACCGGATCCTGGTCGGACGCCGCCGGCGGATCGAGCCGTTCGCCGCGCGCGAGCGCCGCCTGCACGAGCGCCGCGACCCGCGCGTCGCGCGCGCGTTCGGCCGGCGCCCGACGGGCGACGCTGCGCAGCGGCATCGCCAACCGCTGGTTGCCGGCCAGCCGTTCGGCGTGGCGCGCCAGGAACGCCCAGTAGAGCCGCGTGATCGGGCACGTCGTGCGCGGATCGAACGCGCAGCCGCCGCAGTAGTCGCCCATGCGGCCGAGGTAGGCGGCGCCGGCGACGTACGGCTTGGTCGTCATCAGGTCGCCGACCGCGTAGGTCGCCATCGCCAGCACGTTGGGTTCGACCACCCAGTCGAACGCGTCGACGTAGGCCACCCAGAACCAGTCGGTGAGCTGGCGCGGCGAGATGCCGAGCAGCGTCGCCAGGTTGCCGAGCACCATCAGCCGCGTGATGTGGTGGCTCCAGCCCTCGCGCCAGACATCGGCGACGACGTGGTCCAGGCACTGCAGACCCGACGGCGCGCCGCCCCAGAACACCGGCGGCAGGTCGCGATCGGCATGCAGCGTGTCGTTCGCGAGCGCCGTGCCGCCGACATGCCGCAGCCCGTCGGTCGCCTCGTGCACGTGCCGCACGAATTCGCGCCAGCCGAGCAGCTGCCGCACGAACCCCTCCTGGCTGGCCAGCGGCAGATCGGCGGCGAGCACCGCGGCCAGCACGCGCGACGGCAACAGGCGATGCAGGTTCAGCAGCGGCGACAGGCGGGTGTGGAAGAGCCCGCTGGAACGCGTCGACATCGCGTCCTCGAACGGCCCGAAGTGCGGCAGGCAGTGCACCAGCGCGTGGTGCAGCGCGCCCTCGGCGTCGGCGCCGGTCGCCG
>CAYMRG010000220.1:0-8359 GCA_964392555.1 uncultured candidatus Brocadiaceae bacterium | reverse complement strand
GGCCGCAGGACGCGCTGAGAGGCCGTATCATGATTTTCTCTCGGCCTCTCAGCCGGCGCTGCGCGCCGGCGTCGCGCCACGCATCAACCGATCGATGCGGTCGAACACCCGCTTGCGGGCGCGGAACACGACCATCTTGAGCGCTTCGGGCCGGATCCCCAGCACCCCGGCCAACTGGGCGTAGCGCATGCCACGCACCTCGACCATCTGCAGGACGAAGCGTTCGCGCTCAGTGAGCTGCTGGAAGGCCATCAGGTAGGTCGACAGCACCAGCTGGAAGGCACGTGCCGTCGCCTCGCTCTCCTCGTGCTCGACGGCGAGGTGGCACGGTTCGGGACTGTGCGCGTCGATCTGCTCGAGCCGTTCGCTTGGCACGTGCGCAGTCGCCGCCTGCGGCTGGCTGCGGCGGAGCTGCCGGCGAATCGCATTGTCGACGATCGTCGACGACCAGGCCGCGAACGCACCCGGCCGGCTCGCCTGGAACCGGTCCGGGTACCGGTAGATGTTGACGAACACGTCCTGCAGGATCTCGTGCGGATCGAACTGCGAACCGAGCCCGCGCAACCGCGAGCGGACGCGGCCCCACAACTGCGGCGTGGCCCGCTCGACCAGGCACTCGAACACGTCGGGCGCACCGGTCCGCCGGTACAGGTCCATCAGCGCCGTGACCACCGCGGCCTGTCGGTCGTTCGCGGACGCGGGGGTCGCGCCGCCAGGAATGCTCTCGGGCGAGGCGCCGTGGCGATCCAGCAGCGCGAGGGCACGGTCGCCGCACTCGGTCGGCGCCGAACCTGCCAGGGTAGCCGTCGGGGTCTGGGTAGGGGTCATGGCACCGGGACTTTGCGAAGCCCGGGCCATTCCTGAGAAAAACCCGATCCGCCCTGCAACGCCGTCACAAGCCTTTGCCTTACATATGTTTGCAGAATGTCATCCAGGCGACATTCGAGATTGCGGGCCCCGCCGCCCGGCTTGCCCCAGTCTCACTTGAGCGAGGAGGCGTGCGAAGCCGAACAAAGAGAACCACGACCCTCGTGACCGACGCGAAACCGCACATCCTGACCAACCCGATGGCAAGTCTGCCGTCGGTCCTGGCGATCCGCGATCTCCAGCGGCGACTCCATCGGTCGCTCGCCGGGGGCCGCGTCGAAGCGGACCTGGTCGTCGGCATCCTGAAGCTGGATCCGCTGGCGGTGGCGCGCGGCCTGCGCGCCGCGAATGCATCGGTCTACGGCCCGCCGAGCCGCGGCTGGTCGGTGCCGATGCTGGCCCACACGCTCGGCCCGGCGCTGTCGCGACGCCTGCTCGACACGGTGCCGGTCAACGCCAGCGGCACGGCCGACGCCCGCCGGCTGTGGATGCACGCGATCGCCACCGCGCACGCCGCCGAGGAACTGGCGGCGCAGACGCAGATCATGGAGCGCGAGCAGGCCTACCTGCTGGGCCTGCTGCACGATCTGCCCGAATGGCTCCGCATCCTCGAGAGCCACTTCGGCGGTTCGCTCGGCAGCCGTTCGCCGGCCGAGTGGTTCGCCCACTGGCAGATGCCTGGCGACCTCGTCGACGTGATCAACGAGATCGCGGCGCGCCGCGAAGGGAACCTGCCGTCGACCAAGCAGCCGGCCGACGCCGCATCGCTGGTCCTCGCCGCCGAACTGCTGGCGCAGTTCGCCGACTACGCCCACGGCGACGACGAGGCCGAGACCGGCGCCATCCTGTTGGCGGGCGCCGACCGCGACGACCTGCTGGCCGCGCAACGCCTGCGCCGCCAGGTCGAGGCGTCCCTGCGCGCGTTCGGGCTCGATCCGACCGTCGCCGAACTCGACCTCGAGGATGCGCCCGTCCGCGGCTTCGCCTCCGGCAAGCAATACGGCGGCCTCGACGACGTCGTCCTGAACGTGCTCGGCTGCTCCCGGTCGGAGTCCTACCGCGGCATCGTCACCGCGCTGTGCGCCGCGGCCGTCCGCTACGGCGGCTACGACCGAGCCCTCTACGTCAAGTGGGACCCGATCCGCGGCCCGCTGACCGTCCGCAGCAAGGCCGACTCGTCGTCGCGGCGCGTCGTCGAGACGCGTCTGGTGCCGTCCGCCGACGAGGCCGCCGCTCTGCGCTCGGCCCTGCTCGACGAACGCCCGGTCCGCCTGCAGGCCCGGTTCGGCCGACGCGAAGGCATCCTGCAGTCGCTGTCGGCGGACGAGCTGCTGGCCGTGCCGGTCAATCGCTCCTTCAGCACGCCGGCGTTCCTGCTGCTCGATCGGGCGATGACGCTGCAGCCGATCACGCTCGACCACGACGCGCCGATGGGCCTGACCCTCGGCCTGACCGGTTCGCTGCTCAACGAGAACCTGCTGCTGCGCCGTCGCCAGCAGCGCGCCCAGAAGTTCGCCCTGACGGACGCGCTGACGCGGCTGTTCAACCGCCGCATGGGTCTGGCGGTGCTGGACCAGGAAGTGGCGCGCGCCGCGCGGACGTCGCGGCCGCTGACCGTGCTGATGTGCGACCTCGACCACTTCAAGCACCTGAACGACACCCATGGCCACCTGCAGGGCGACATCGCCTTGCAGGTCACGGCCGACGTCCTGCGCCAGACGCTGCGCAAGAGCGACACGATCTGCCGCTACGGCGGCGAGGAGTTCCTGGTCGTCCTGCCCGACACGACGCCCGACGAGGCAACCGTGCTGGCGACGCGCCTGTTCACCTCGGTCCAGGGGGTCGGCCAGGAGCTGCAGCTGCCGATCACCGTGTCGATCGGCCTGACCAGCTTCCGCCCCAACGACACCGCCGAGACGATCCTGCAGCGCGCCGACCACGCTCTCTACGCGAGCAAGGACCTGGGCCGCAACCGCTTCTCGGCCGACCTCGAGAACCCCGAGGAAGCGCCCGTTCGTCGCGACTGATCGCGCAAGCGATGAACGACAATGGAGTTGTGGGATCCGGTTGCGGTCGGTCAAAAGCCGCGGCGAACCGCCGGGCCAAGCCGCGGCAGCAGATTCGCGCCCAAGATGGGCGGCTGACCGCTATCCTCGGCGGGGCTTTGCCTACCGAGACCCCTGCCAAGGCCGCTGACGGCCTCCCTGACCGGGCCGAAGACCCCTTCCCTCGACCGTGGCTCGCGCTGGCCCTGCCTGTGACGAT
The DNA here is from genome assembly GCA_964392555.1 of uncultured candidatus Brocadiaceae bacterium. Taxonomy (GTDB): domain Bacteria; phylum Planctomycetota; class UBA1135; order UBA1135; family UBA2386; genus CAYMRG01. The sequence goes on along the minus strand of CAYMRG010000220.1, from coordinate 5,227 downwards.
CGCCCAGACCACCGATCTGCCCACGGTCGTCGTCGCGGCCCACGTGTCGCCCGTCCACATAACGATCGGCCTCGGCGCCGTCGTGCTGGCCGGCCTCGGGACGCTCGCGGCCGCCAGTCTGAACGGCTATTCGCCGACGCTGCTCGACCAATTGCTGGAGGAGCAGGGCGACGCCGGCCACACCGAGCGCGCCGCCGCGATCGCCCGCCGCGAAGCCGAGTACCACGTCGTCGCGAAGGTCTGCACGGCGATCGGCTGGATCCTCGGGCTGTGGTCGCTGCTGTATGCGGTCGACCGGCCCAACCTGCCCTGGACGCTGGCCTCGTTCGTGCTGGTCATGCTGCTGGTCGCGGGCAGCCTGCCGACGGCGGTCGCCCGCATGCGGCCCGAACGCACGCTGCTGCGCGTGCTGCCGTTCGTGCACGCCGGCTGGCTGCTGCTGCGCTGGCCGGTGGCCGTGCCGCTGCTGGCGACGACCAACGCGATCCTGCGCGTGATGCGCGTCCGGCGGCCGGCGAGCGACGCCGCCGAGGTGCAGAAGCAGGTCATCGCCGCCGTCGCCGACTCGGTCACCGAGGACTCGCTGGCCAGCGAGGAACGGACCTGGATCGGCAACATCGTCGGTCTGAAGGACCTGCAGGTGTCGACCGTGATGACGCCGCGCCCGGACATCATCGCCTTCGCCGATGCGACGCCGATGCGTGAAGCGGTCGAACAGGCGCTCGAACAGGGCTTCTCGCGCTACCCGGTCTACCGCGACCGGATCGACGAGGTCGTCGGCACCTTCTACGTCAAGGACGCGCTGCGCTTCCTCCGCGAGTCGCCGGCGGCGCTCGCCGAGACGCAGGTCAAGGCGCTGCTGCGACCGGCGGTGTTCGTGCCGGAGACGATGGGCGCGGCGCAGCTGCTGCGGCGCTTCCTCGCCGGCAACCAGCACATGGCGATCGTGCTCGACGAGTACGGCACGACCGCCGGTTTGGTCACGGTCGAGGACCTGATCGAGGAGATCGTCGGCGACATCGCCGACGAGTACGACGAGCCGACCGAGGACGAGCCCGCCGCCGAGCAGATCCGCATCGTCGAGGCCGGTCGCGTGCTCGAGATCCCGGCGCGCACGACGGTCACCGAACTGAACGAGCTGCTGAACAGCGACCTGCCCGAGGATGGCGACTGGGAGACCGTCGCCGGCATGGTGCTGGCGAAGTGCAACCACATCCCGGCGGTCGACGAGACGGTGATGGTCGACGGCGTCGAGTTCCGCGTGCTCGCGGCCGACGAGCGGCGGATCCTGCGCCTGCGCGTGACCGTGCAGACGCCGCAGCCGGCCGAAGACGCGCGGTGAGCGCCACCGAGCCGTCGCCGACCAGCGCGCGGCGCCGCGGCGCCGCGGCCGAGGCGTCGCCGGCGATCGTCCTGCGCCGTTCGGACTTCCGCGAGAGCAGCCGCATCGTCACCTGCCTGGCGCGCGAGCACGGTCGCGTCACCGCGCTCGCCAAGGGCGCCCATCGCGGCGATTCGGTGTTCCTCGGCCGACTCGACTTCCTCAACGAGGTGCGGGCGACCTGGGGCCCCGATCGCGGCGGCCTGCGCCTGCTGGTGCGCGCCGAACTCGTCCGCGAACGGCGGGCGCTGCGCGAACCGCGCCGATTCCTCGCCGCCAGCCACCTGGCCAGCCTGTGCGAGTTCGCGACGCCCGACGGCCGCGCCGAGCCGGCCGTCTACGACCTGCTGGTCGGCGGTCTGAACCTGCTCGAACGCTGCCCGGCGGCGGCGCTCGGCCAGATCGTGCTCGGCCTCGAACTGCGGTTCCTGGCGTCCCAGGGGGCCCTGCCGGATCTCGACCACTGTGGCGACTGCGGCCGGCCGCTCGAGGCGGACGCGTTCCGCAATCGCGACGGCCCCGGCCTGGTCTGCCGCGACCATGCCGAACTGCCGCGCGTCGCGATCGGGTCCGCGACCTTGCGTCTGCTGCGGTCGCTGCACCGGACCACCGGCCGGCAGTGGCCCGAACTCGCCGCCGACGTCTCGCCGCGACTCGCCGCCACCCTGCCGGGCCTGTGGCTGGCGGCGGCGACCGAGCTGCGGCCCCGCCTGCGCCCGCTGCTGTTCGAGCTGCTGGCGTGACCGGCGCGCGGCAGAATGTTCTCGCCGCCGGCCGGACGCCACCGGAACATGCTCGTTCGATGCTGAGACCGAACCTCACGGCGACGGCGCTGCTCGCGATCTTCGGCTGGCCTGCGGCCTGCAGCTCGGCGCCGCGCCCCGACCTCGATCCCGAGCACCAGCTCGCGGCCGCCGAGTCCCTGGTCGCCGACGGCAAGCCGGCCGAAGCCGTGCCGCTGCTCGACGAGCTGACCGACGAGGTCTGCCCGCGCCGGCTGCGCGACCGCCGCAGCGTCGTCGCGGCGCGCGCCCAGCTCGGCATCGGCGAGCCGTTCGAAGCGTTCCGCAAGCTCGAGCACTTCGCCGACGACCACCCGCACAGCGAACTGCGACCGGCGGTCACCGACCTGCTCTGGACGATCGGCAAGCAGCTCGCCGAGAGCGACCGCGGCTTCCTGTTCTTCTGGTCCGACCGCCGCTCCGGCAGGACGGTGCTGGAGCACCTGATCACGCGCCACCCGGACACGCCGCGCCTGGCCGACGCGCTGCGCCTGCTCGGCGACATGGCGTTCGTCGACCAGGACTACGAGCTGGCCCAGGAGCGCTTCAACGACCTGCTGCTGCGCCGCCCGGAGAGCGAATGGCGCGTCTACGCGCAGTTCCGTTACGCGATGAGCATCGCCGCGAGCCTGCAGGGGCCGGACTACGACCTCGACCAGATGGGCCGTGCCGCGCGCGAGCTGAACAGCTTCCTCGCCAGCAACCCGGAGAGCCCGGCCCTCGTGCTCGAGGCGCGGCAGGCCCTGGCGAAGGTCGTCGCCTGGCAGGCCGAACGACATGTCCGCATCGCCAGGTTCTACCAGCGCGTCGGCAACGACTACGGCGCGCGCCGTCACCTCGAGATCGCGATCGGCGACGAGTTCCGCGGCGCCCCCGCGCAGGCCAAGGCGCGCGAACTGCTGGCCGGGCTGCCGGCGGTTGCCGCGGCGGCGGCCACCGGCTCCCCTTCGGGGGGCACGCCGTGACGGCGCGGCGTCGCCCCGGCGCCGCGCTGCGGTTGGCGCCGCTGCTGCCGGCGCTGCTGGCTGCGTGCGGCTACACGTTCGGCTCGGGCCTGCGCGAACAGGGCGTGCAGACGATCGCGCTCGCGGTCGTCGGCAACGACTCGTTCCGGCAGCGGCTCGAGGTCGAGCTGGGGGCGGCGCTGGCGCGCGAACTGCCGGTCTCGACCGACCTGCGGCTAGCGGATCTCGACCACGCCGACGCCGTGCTGCGCGTCACGATCGGCGACGTTCGCGAGCGCACGCTGGTCACCGGCGATCGGCAGGACCCGGTCCGCGAAGGCACCATCGAGTCGGCGGTCCGCATGGAGCTGCAGAACCGCGCCGGGCGGGTGCTGCTGCGGCGGCAGGTGCTCGACCGGACCGAGTTCCGGTCGCCGATCGGCGAAGACCTGACGTCGGCCCGCGCCGAGCTGGTCCAGGATCTCGCCCGCAAGATCGCACTGGCGCTCGAAAGCGACCTCTGACGGCCCGCAGGGGCAACTGTCACTGCCGCGTAGCGCCGCTGGCCTTGGTGAGAAATCCGGGCTGGCCCCTGCCAGCCCCCACCGCGCCACCGGCTGCGGGCACGGTCCTTGCCTTTCGGCGGCCATGCCCGCCCGCCTGCCTGCCCTCTCGCTGCTCCTCGTGGGTTGCGCCAGCCTGCGCGCCGCCCAGCAATCGCCCGCCGTCGTCGCCGCGGCCTGGCCTGCCGATCAGCTGGCCGCGCACCTCGCCAGCGCCGATCCCGTGGCTGTCGCCTGGGCCGGCCACCGCGTTCGCGAGGCGAACGTGCGCGAAGCGGTCCCCGCGGTGCGCGCGGCGTTGCGGCGCCTCGCCGCCGACGATTCCGCACGCAGCCGCCTGGCGCGGGCGAACCTGCTCGACGCGTTGATCCGGTTCGACGAGCGGCTGACGGTCGAGGAACTGCTGGCGCACGCCACGGGCAACCTGCGCGGCGCGACCATGGTGCTGGCCTGCCAGGCGCCGGCGGTCGCCGAACGCTACTTCGCCGCGCGGTTCGCGACCGACGGCGACGACACCGAATGGGCGCTCTGCGGCGATTGGCTGGCCTTCCTGCGCAATCCCGAGTTCGTACCGCGCTGCGTGGCGCGCTTCGCCTTCCCGATGCGCATCACCCTCTCGGACGGCAGCTCGCCCGACTTCAGCTACGGTTGACGAGGCGCCCCAGTGGCGCCCGTGGGGCCGCCGAAGCAGGAGATGCCGCCGACGCCGCACTACCGCCTGCTGCAGACGGGCGAGACCGGCCGACCGGTGCTGCGCTTCGCGCGCGAGGTGATCGACGACGAAGCGACCGCCGCCGCCGCCGGCCAGCCACAGGTCGAAGTCCAAGCGTGCCTGCGCCGCTGGCTGCAATCGGCCGGTGGGCCTTGCACCGCAGCGGCCTGCCAGCTCGAGCTCGACCACACCATCGCGGCCGGCAGCGACTTCGCACTGCGAACGCAGGTGCGCAAGTGGCGTCGACGCGCCACAACGGCGTTCGCCGCCATGATCAACGAACTGCAGGCGCGGCACGTGCTCACGGCCGCGGCGCGGCGGGCCATTCGTCCGGCCATCGACCTGACGGTCGTGGACCATCGGACCACGTCCCACCGACCGCTGCCGTCGCCAGCGTGGCTGCTGGGATACTGACGCCGAGGGCAGGGCGGCGGCCCCCGGCCTACTTCTCGGCCGGCTTCTCTGCCGGCTTCTCGGCAGGCTTCTCGGCAGGCTTCTCGGCAGGCTTGTCACCGGCCTCGGCCTTCGGCGCCACGGGCTTCGGCAGCACCTCGATCCAGGTGCGCACGATCACCGGCGGGTTCGCCAGCGGTCGGCCATCCATGCGGGGTTCGACACCCGCGGCCTCGAGCTTCTGCAGCGTCGCCGCGTTCGCTGCGGCACCGGTCGTCCCACCGGAGATCGTGTAGCCGCGATCGAGCTGCTGCACCGGGCGGAAGGTCAGGAAGAACTGTGAACCCTCGGACTTCGGCCGCCCGGTGTTCGCCGTGCTGAGGATGCCGGCGCGGTCGTGATGGCGCTTGCCGATGCCTTCGAGGTCCATCAGGTAGGCCGGCCCGCCGCCA
>CAYMRG010000219.1:0-8373 GCA_964392555.1 uncultured candidatus Brocadiaceae bacterium | reverse complement strand
GCCGCCAATTGGCATCCTGATCTACTACTCCCGCGTTTCCTCGCGTGGCGAGCGGGAGTAGTAGATCAGCCCATCTCGCGCGCCTTCTCGACCAGCCGCCGCGCCTGCTGCAGCGCCGCCGCGTCGCTGCCGTCGCCCATCGCCATCGCCGCGAGCTCCTTCTCGATCTCCGGCCCGGCGAGCTGCCGCACGCGCGAGCTCGTCCGTTCGTCGCCGGCCTTGCCCGCGACCTCCTTGTTGACCAGGAAGTGGTGCTGCGCGAACGCCGCGACCGGCGCGAGGTGCGTCACGATCACGACCTGGTGGTGGCGCGCGACCTCGTGCAGCTTCTTGCCGACCTGCAGGCCGAGCCGGCCGCCGATCTCGGCGTCGATCTCGTCGAGCACCAGCAGCGGCACGCGGTCCTGGTCGGCGAGCGTCTTCTTGACCGCCAGCACGATGCGCGCCAGTTCGCCGCCCGACGCCGTGTCGCGCATCGAATGGAACGGCTCGCCCGGGTTGATCCGCACCTCGATGTCGACCGGCACCGGTCCGTGCTCGGTCGCGACGTCGAGCAGCCGTTCGCTGGCGAACTCCTCGGCCATCGCGACGCGCACCTCGGTGCGCGGCATGCCGAGGTCCTTCAGCTCGTCCTTGATCTTGACGCAGAACGGCGCCGACGCCTTGGCCCGCGCGCGCACGAGCTTGCGCCCGACGGCCGCCGCCTGCTCGACCGCCTGCTTCAGCTCGGCCGCGAGCGCTGCCGGATCGCGGTCCAGCTCGTCCAGCCGGGCCAGCTCCGCGGCGACGCGTGCCTGGTTGTCGCGCAGGTCGCGCTCGGTCGGGCCGAAGCGTTTCAGCGCCGTATGGATCTCGTCGAGCCGCTCCTGCACCGCCTGCAGCCGCGCCGGGTCGAGGTCGAGCCGCGCCTGCCCCGACTGGATGTTGCGGCAGACGTCGGCGACCAGGTCGTCGATCTGCCCGAGCTGCTCCGCCGCGTCCTCGAGCCGCCGGTCGATCGCCGCCGCCTCCTGCAGCGCCCGCGCCGCGCGCGACACCAGCTCCGCCGCGTTGTGCTCGCCGTCCTGCAGCGCCTCGAGCGCCTCGCCGAGGTGCTGCCGCATCTGGTCGAGGTTGCCGAGCACCTGGTGCTCCTGCTCGAGCTGCTCGAGTTCGCCTTCGCCGAGCGCCAGCTCCTGCATCGCCTGGTGCTGGAAGCGCAGGAACTCGAGCCGTTGCCGCCGTTCGCGTTCGCCGGCCGAACTCGCCTGCAGCTTGTCGTGCACCGCGCGCGCCGCGCCCAGCGCCGCCGCGAACTCGCGCCGCAGCGCGCCCGTCCCCGCGAACGCGTCGAGCGTCTCGCACTGGATCTCGGGCCGCATCAGCGCGCGCGAATCGCCCTGGCCGTGGATCTCCAGCAGCACCTGCCCCAGCTCGCGCAGCGCCGTCAGCGTCGCCGGCCGCCCGCCGATCCGCACCCGCGTCTTGCCCTGCCGGTCGACGATGCGCGTCACCAGCAGGAGGTCGTCCTCGATCGTGCCGCCGCACAGGTCCGCCACCAGCCGCGCCACCACCGCGCTCCGATCGCCCTTGCCGAGCCGGAACTCGCCGTCGATCTGCAATTCGTCGGCGCCGTGCCGAACCAGCGTCCCCGCCGCCTTCTCGCCGCGCAGCAGCTTGAGCGCCGTGATCAGCAGCGACTTGCCGCCGCCGGTCTCGCCGCTCACCACGGTCAGGCCCTCGGCGAGGCGGATCTCGGCGCGTTCGAGCAGCGCCAGGTTCTGGATGTGGAGCGTGTGGAGCATGGTGCGGCGCGACGGGAGCGGAAGGATGCCGCCAGGGCGGTCGCGAAGCCAACCATCCAGTGTCGCGACGGGGGTCGGCCGAGGCGGCGGAATTGCCGCCGGGCCTGCCGGCGGCCCGCGGCCCTGGACGGCGGCGCCGCCTCCCGTACCCTCTGCCTCTCCATGGCCCGCCGCACCCTGCCCGCGCTGCTGTTCCTGTTCGGCGCCTGTGCCACCACGCCGGTCGCGGTCCGGGTTCGCCCTGCCGACTGGGCCCAGCCCGTGCTCGGTGCGGCGCTCGGCAATGGGTATCGCGTCGACGACGATCTCTACCGCTGCGCCCAGCCCGACCGCGACGGCATGCGCGCGCTCGCCCGGCTCGGCGTGCGCACGGTCGTCAACCTGCGCGAACTCCACAGCGACGCCGGCCTCGTTACCGGCACCGGGTTGCAGCTCATCGAGTGCCCTTGTGGCGCCGGCGATTTCGAGTACGCCCAGTTGGTCGCGACGCTGCGTCGCTTGCTGCAAGCACGGAAGCCGATGGCCGTGCACTGCTGGCGCGGCGCGGATCGCACGGGCGTGGTGGTCGCCGCCTGGCGGATCGCGGTCGATGGATGGACGAAGGAAGCCGCGCTCGACGAGATGTGCGGCGGCGGCTTCGGCCATGCGGGGTGGTATGGGAACCTGCGGGAGCTGGTCGCGGGGCTCGATGCGGGGAGGTTGCGGGCGGATGTAGGGCTGGGGGAGTAGATCGCAGCCATGCCACGCCGCGTCTATCTCGTGTCCGCACTCTGCGGCATCGCCTGGCACGCGATCGTCGCGCTGCTCATCGTCCCTGGTCTGCCCATGCTCCTCTGGGGCTTGCCCGCCGGCCTGGTCGCGGGATTGTGCGCAGGGGCCTGGACCATTCGCTCACGACTGGGTCGATACGGGCGGGAGAGCTGGCTCGACGCCGGATTGACGTACTACGGTGCCGTCGGCGTCTATGCGACCTCGCTCGCGGTCACCGAGCTGCTGATGGATGCGTTGCTGGGACGCCGTCCCACCGGGTCGTTGGAGGCATACCTGATCGCCGCATTGGTCTACGGTTCGCTTTGGGGGGTCGTGCTGCTGCCTCTCTCCCTCTACACGCGCCGCATCGTCTGGCGCAGCTATCGCAGCGCTGCCCCAGGCGCTGGTCGCAGGAACTGACGGCGCACGCCGCTCACGCGGCGAGGCTTCGCGCGAGGACGTGCAGACGAGACTCGGCGTGGCGTTTCCCTTCGGCCCGCGGGCAGTGTCGATCCCATACATGCCGCCTTGGTGGATCATCCCCGTTGGCGGTCAGGTCGTGATCTGGCCCGATCGCGAAGGACGCGTGCAAAGTTGGGCGACCTCATGGCGGTAGCCGCTCTCCACTGGCGGCGCCAGAACTTGCTCTCCGCTCGGAGGAGCCTGCCTGTAGCGTGCCGAGGCCATCCACCCTCGACGTCACCATGCCCACCAAGCCCGCCCCGACGGACCCGACGCCCGAATCCATCCTCGAATCCTTCTTCGCCAGGTTCGCCGCCGCCGACCAGAAGCTGATCCACTCGATCCGGAGCGCGCTGCGCAAGCGGCTGCCGACGGCCAACGAGCTGGCCTACGACTACACGAGCCACGTCGTCATCAGCTACTCGCCGAGCGAGCGCGGCATCGAAGGGGTCGTGGCGTTCGACGCGCGCCCTGGCGACATGCGGCTCTACTTCCACAAGGGGCCGCAGATGGACGACCCGAAGAAGCTGCTGCAGGGCTCGGGCAAGCAGACGCGCTTCGTCACGCTGGCGTCGGCCAGCGACCTGAAGCAGGCGGACATCGCGGCGTTCTTCGCGGCGGCGATCGAACTGGCGGACGTGCCGTTGCCGGCGAAGGGGAAGGGCAGGCTCGTGATCCAGTCGGACGGCACGAAGAAGCGCGCGCGGAAGCCGGCGAAGTGAGCGCTCAGCGGGCCACCACCCCGCGCCGCCGCAGCCAGGCGCGGCACAGCTCGGGCCAGGCGCTCGCCTCGAAGCCGCGCGCGAGGCCGATGCCGTGCGGGCCGCGCTCGAACACGTGCAGTTCGGCGGGCACGTCGTGCTCGAGCAGCGCCTCGTAGTAGCGCACGCTGTTCTGCGCGGGCACGACGGTGTCCTCGTGCGTGTGCCAGAGGAACGTCGGCGGCGTATGCGCGTCGACCTGCCGTTCGCAGGACATCGACGCAACCAGCTCGGGCGTGGCGTCGGCGCCGAGCAGGTTGCGCTGCGAGCCGGCGTGCGTGCACTTCGCGCCGAACACGATCACGGGGTAGCACAGCACGGCGAAGTCGGGACGGCACGACTGGCGGTCGATCGGATCCGCGGCATCGGCCGCGCCGGAGTCGTGGTGGACGCTGACGCTGGCGGCGAGGTGGCCGCCGGCCGAGAAGCCGAGCACGCCGACCTTGGCGGGGTCGATGCCCCATTCGGTCGCATGCGCGCGCACGACGCGCAGCGCGCGCTGGGCGTCGAGCAGCGGGTAGGGATGGCCATAGCCCTTGCCGCGGTGGCGGTAGTCGAGCACGACCGCGGCGATGCCGATCGACTGCAGCCACGCGGCGATCTGCGCGCCTTCGTGGTCCATCGCAAGGCCCTGGTAGCCGCCGCCGGGGCAGACGACGATCGCCGCACAGGGCAGCGTGTCGCGCTCGGCGCGCGGCGGCAGATGCACGGTGATGCCGGGGCGGTCCTTCGCTTCGTGGCCGAGCGCGCCGGGCGCGCCCTGCGGCCACAGCTCCACGGCAAGCGGCGCGGGCGGCGCGGCGGGCTTCGGCGTGTCGGCCGGCGCGTCCTGCGCGACGGCGAACGCGGCGACCAGAGGAAGGCAGCAGGCTGCGGCGAAGACGGCGCGGAGCATGGCGCGACGATCGCCGGCTGCGGGCGCCTTCGCAAGCACCCGCGGCGCGCCTCGCGCCACCGCGTGGTCAGAGAACGTGCTCGAGCGCCCGGATGTAGTTCTCGAGTTCGCCGAGTCGAGCTTCCGCAGCCGACATGCGGCCGGCGTTGAACAGGGACTGGCGCGTCTGGATGTCGTGCTTGGCGTTGTCCAGGTCGCCGCGCAGCAGCTCGCGGGAGACGTCGAACTGACGCTGCAGCGTCTTCAGCTTGATCAGGGCCACGCGGACGGAGCGCGCGTCCTCGGTCCCCTTGTCCGCCCGCTCCTTGAGGGCCTCGAACTCGGCTTCGGCGACCTCGACGGCCCCCTTCAGCTCCAGGAAATGGGTGATCACGTCCATCTGCGCGCGGACGCCGCGCGTCCAGCCCAGGCTTTCGCCACCATCGACAGGCGGCGGCGGTGTCGATGCCTGGCTCGCCTGCTGAAATCCCCTCTCCTGAAGCAGCTCGTGAACTCTCGCCTCGGCCTTCCCCCTGTCACCGCCGGCGCGCAACATCACCTTGATCGTCTGACCGACACGCAGGCGCGCGGCGTCGAGGCCCGGGTTCAGCTCGAGGATGGCCGCGGCGTTGCCGGCCTTGCCCGTGAACCGACGGGCGATGTTCTCCAAGGTGTCGCCGACTTGCACCGTGTAGTCCCTCGATTCCAGGAGGCGAGCGAGCGACGGCGAAGGCGACGGCGACGGCGGTGCCTCGGCGCCGGCTTCGCCTGGAGGGGCCGCGCCCGGCTGGCCCTGCAACCGCGCGACCTCGGCCTCGAGCGACGCGACGACCTCCTTCAACCGCGCGATCTCCGCGCGCAGGGAAGCGACTTCGGCGGGTTCCTGCGCGCGCGCGACGCCGCAGGTCGCAGCGGCGGCGGTGACCAGCACCAGCGCGCCGAGCGCGCTGCCGGCGCGGCGATGCCAGGGAACAGAACGCGACAACGGACCTTCACGACGGAGCAGCATCTCGATCCTCCGGTAGAACTCGGACGGGCGATGGAACACGGACAGCGCGGCGGCGTGGCCGACGCTCGGTTGGTCGAAGGCGACCGCGGCGAGCAGCTCGCGCGCGTAGCCGGGAACGGTCGACACCCTGGCCGCGGCGTCGTCGGCGAGCAGTTCGCTGGCGAAGCGCACGCGCGCGCGCAGCCACCAGAACAGCGGCTGCCACCACAGCAGCGGCAGCAGCGCGGCGAACAGGGCCTGGACGCGCTGGTCGCCGGCGCGCAGGTGCGCAAGTTCGTGCGCCAGCACGGCATGCGCGGCACCGGCGCGGGCCGGTGTGGCGAGGTCGCGCGGCAGCACGACGACCGGTCGCCAGACGCCCGCGCAGAACGGCCTGGTCGCGCGGTCGGTGATGCGAACGCGCGCCACGGCCGCTTCGGCGAGCCACGGCGGCGCACCCCGGCTCGCGCGCAGGAGGCCCTGCAGTCGCACGACGCCGAGCAGCAACCACAGCGCGCAGCCAAACGCGCCGACGACGAAGACCCACGCGAGCACTTCGCCGCAGGTCGGCCATGCGATCGCGGTCGCGATCGGGATCCCGGGCACGGGCGCCACATCGGGGGCGCGAACACCGATCTCGCGATCCGCCGCAGGCGCCGGCACGGCAGCGGACATGAGCGGCGGATCCATCGGCGCGCGCGCGGCCGGCGATTCGGCCGCCGGCGCGACGACCGCGGGCGTCGCCATCGCAGCGTGCGACCACGTCCAGCGCGGCAACGGCACGATCGCGACCACCGCATACACCACCAGCGCCAGCGCCGTCAGCACGCCGAGCCGTCGCTGTTCGACAGGGCCACGGGTCAGCCACACGACGCCGCAGCCGCCCGCCAGCACCAGCGTGGCGCCCGCCGCCAGCCGTGCGCCGTGCTCGGCGAGCCAGTTCACGACGTCCTCCGCGCCTTCGCGTCGCGTTCGGCCTGGGCCAGCAGCGCCCTCAGACGCTCCAGTTCCTCGGCATCCGGCGGCCGCGCCGCGAACGCGCTCGCGACCAGCTGGTCGATCGCGCCGTCGAAGACCGCGTCGAGCATGCCCGACACCAGCGTCTTGCGCGTCCGCTGCAGTGCCTGCGCCGGGCGGTAGACGAAGGAGCGGCCTTCGTTCCGATGCCGCACGAGGCCCTTGGCCTCCATCGTCCGCAGGAACGCCTGCACGGTGTTCTGCACGATCGGCAGCTCCGCGCGCAGGTCCTCGTAGACCTGGCGAACGGTCGCCTCGCCGCGTTGCCAGAGCACCTTGAGGATCTGCAGCTCACGCTCGGTGGGTTCGGGGATGGTTGCCATGCTCGTGCTGTGTTCGCCAAGCTTAGTCGACTAAGTGTAGTAAGGCAAGCGGGTCGGCTCCTTGCCGTCGACCGGTGGCACGTACGGTGCGCCGGGCACGCGAACGCGCCCCTGCCACACTCAGGCGATCGCGACTACACTCCGGCGCCGCCCCACGGGACTGCCAACGACCATGTCGCCAATCCGCCTCGCCGCCCTCGCGGTACTCGCCGCGCCTCTCGCCGCCCAGGTCGAACCCGCCCAGAGCACGACCCATCCGGTCGGCGCCGATTCGGGCTTCGTCGCCAACACCTCGACCTCGACGGCGACGCTCGGCGTGCCGCAGGTCGTCTGGTCGACGATCGTGACCGTGCCCAACGCCGCGTGGCTGCGCCTCGAATACGACGGCGTGCTGCTGGCCGGCAGCCGTGCCCCGGGCAGCGACGGCTCGTTCGTGCGCATCACCTCGCTCCGCGACCACGCCGTGCAGACGCAGAACCTGCTGCACGTCGGCCAGTGGCACGAGACCTCCGCCTACTTCAACGGCGACTCGGTGCAGGTCGAACTGCTCGCCTACCCGGGCACCGGCGACAACCGGCTGGTGATCCGCGACGTGCTCGCCGGCCCGGACTCGCCGGCCATGCCCGACACGATCTGTGGCAACACCGACGACCGCGTGCTCAGCAACGACCCGCGCGTCGCGCGGCTGTGGCCGGTCGGCTGCACGGGCTGGATGATCACCGACTGCAACCACTGCTTCCTGACCGCCGGCCACTGTTCCGGCAGCTCGATGCAGATCGCCGAGTTCAACGTGCCGCTGTCGTCGGCGTCGGGCGCGGCGCAGCATCCCGGCCCGCAGGACCAGTACACGATCGACACCGCCTCGGTGCAGACCAACGGTGGTCTGGGCACGGGCAACGACTGGACCTACTTCGGCGTGCATCCCAACTCGACGACCGGCCTCACGCCGTGGCAGGCCAACGGCGGCCAGGCCTTCGACCTGCTGCCGACGCCGCCGTCGGTCAGCGGCCAGACGATCCGCATCACGGGCAACGGTTCGACGTCGTCGCCGGTCTCGCCGACGTGGTACCTCGTGCAGAAGACCCACACCGGGCCGTACGCGTCGTTCACGGGGACGACGGTGCGCTACGTCGTCGACACGACCGGCGGCAACTCCGGCTCGCCGGTGATCCTCGACGGCACCAACCAGGCGATCGCGATCCACACGCACGGCGGCTGCACGGCGAGCGGCGGGTCGAACATCGGCACCGGCAGCAACCACGCCGCACTGCAGGCGGCGCTGGCGAGTCCGCAGGGCGTCTGCGCGTGCACGCAGTTCGGCATCACGTTCCCCAACGGCCAGCCGAACAACGTGCCGCCCGGCAACGCCGCGACGATCCGCGTCCGGGTCGGCGGCGGCCTCGGCTACCAGGTG
>CAYMRG010000218.1:269-8377 GCA_964392555.1 uncultured candidatus Brocadiaceae bacterium | reverse complement strand
CGGCGAAGCGCTCGAGATCGTCTACGAAGCGGCGCAGGGCCTCGCCGAAGCGCACCGCAAGGGGTTCATCCACCGCGACATCAAGCCCGACAACCTGATGATCTCGTCGGCCGGGCAGGTCAAGGTCGCCGACCTCGGCCTCGCCAAGCCGACCGTGCGCGAGGACGCCGCGTCGCTGCTGTCGGGCACCAATGTCGTGATGGGCACGCCCCAGTACATGCCGCCGGAGCAGTGGGAGAGCACGTCGAACGTCACCGCTGCGGCGGACGTCTGGGCGCTCGGCGCCACGCTCTACTACCTGCTGGTCGGTGGCGAAGCGATCCAGAAGGACTCGCTGCCGCGGATCATGCAGCGGATCGTGATGGAGCCGTTCCCGGACGTGCGCAAGGCGCGCCCGGACGTGCCTGACGACGTCGCCGCGCTGATCGAGCGTGCGACCCAGCGCGAGCCGAAGCAGCGATTCCAGGACGGTCAGGAGTTGGCCGACGCGATCGCCCAGCTGGCGACGCGGCGCGAGACGCTGCGCGACCGCGAGGCCGCGCCGGCCGGGCAGACCGACCCGCTGCTGTCGCCGCCGCCCGCGAAGACTCTGGCACGGATCAAGGTCTGGCTCGACGAGAACGGCCAGCGCGGTCCTTCCGGCACGGTCGTCTCGCCGATGGCGGATGCGGCCACCGGTCCAGGTGGCACCCAGCGCATGGCGCCGCCGGCCGGCGGCACGGTCGTCCAAACGCCGCCGCGGCGCGGCGGCCGCGGGATCTGGCTCGCGGCCGGTCTGCTGGCGATCGCCGCGACCGCTGCGGTGTTCGTGCCGTGGTCCCGCTGGCTCGGCGACGAGCCGTTCGCCGCCGCGCAGCGGTTCGCCGCCGAAGGGCGCTTCGCCGCGGCGATCGCCGAGATCGAGCGCGGCGCCGAGCGCGACCCGCAGCTGCCGGGCAAGGCCGAGCGCCTGGCCGAACTCCACGCCGGTTGGTCACGGCAACTCGCCAGCGCCGGCGACCTCGGCGAAGCGCTCGCGCAGGTCGAGCGCAGCCTGGTGCTGCGTGCCGATGAGGAGGTACGCCGACAGCGTCAGGAGCTGTTGACGCGGATCGCCGGCGTCGCCGCCAGCGCCCTGGTGCGGCTCGAGCCGACCGCGCCGCTGCCCGCTGCGACCGTTCGCGCGACGCTGCGTGGCCGGCTGCCGCAGCCGTTGGTGGTGGCGATCGTGCTGCAGGGTCGCAGCGTGCCGCTGGCCGCGGGTGGCGAGTTCGCCACCGAAGTCGAACTCGGCGGTCGGCGCGCCCTCGCGTGCGAGGCCGTTCTGCAAGGTGGCCAACGCGTGGCGCTGCCGGACTGGCCGATCGACTACGCGGCGCCCGTCGCGAACGTCCCGGAGCCGGCGAATCCCGCGAACTCCGCGGACCCCGGCAAGCCGACCAAGCCGACGAACGATCCGGGCCCGGTGGTGCCGGTGCCGCCGATCACCAAGGCCCCCGCGGGTGGCGCCGAGGCGTCGGACATCGAACTCACGTTCGACCGCGATCGCCTCGAACTCGACGACGAGCGGCCGACGATGGTGACGATCCGCACCACCAGGGGTGCGACGCTCGAGATCGACGGCAAGCGGATCGAGCGCGGTGAAAGCGAGACCGCGTATGTGCACACCGTGAAGTCCAGCGCCGAGCAACCGCCGCCGGTGGTCGTCGTCGCGCGGCTCGGCGGGAGCCGCGAGGTGCGCAAGGAGATCGCCGTCACGCGTCCGGCCCGTGCGCTGTCGTTCGTCAAGGCGCCGGGTTTTGCGACCGATGTCGAGCGCTTGTCGGGCGATCGCCTGGCGACCGCCAAGGACTCGCTGCTGCTGCGCGGGCAGCTCAACGAGAGCGGCGAGACGCTGCTGGTCGACGGCCGGCCGACGGCGGCGGACTGGCGCGAGGGTGGTTTCGTCGCGAAGGTCGATCTGGCGCTCGGCACCCAGACGCTGCGCATCGAGGTGCAGAAGCGCTTTCGCGCATCGGCGGCGAAGGTCGTCACGGTGACGCGACTCGGCGAACCGGGTTTGACGGTGGCGGGGACCGGCAGCGAGCCGCAGATGACGTCGTCGGCCAGGTTCCGGGTCGTTGCCAAGGCCGACGAATGGACGTCGCGCGTGACCGTGCGGCGCGAACGTGACTACGGCGCCCGCGGCCGGCAGGTGGTCGACCAGGTCGAATTGAAGGCCGAATCCGGGGCGCCGGGGCAGTTCGCCGGCGAGGTGCCGGTCGAGGTCGGCGAGAACATGCTCGTCGTCGAAGCGGTCAACTGCGTCGGCCTGAAAGCCGAACGGGAGCTGCGCGTGCAGCGCGCTGGCGCCTCCGCGCCACCGGTCCTCGGCAAGGTCGAGATCGCGGTCGGCGGCGAGGTCGTGCCGGTCGAAGCGAACCGCTACGTGTTCCTGCGGTCCGGAGGCGAGCTGCGGATCACGTCGTCGGACCCGGCTGCCGAGCTGTGGCTCGATGGCAAGGTTGCCGAAGGGGCCAAGGGCCTGACGCTGGCGCTCGATCCGCTGCTGCACGAGGGCGAGCGACGGCGGTTCGAGATCAAGGTGCACAACGGGATCGGCTTCTCCAAGCCGTTCGTGTTCGGCGCGACGCTCGACACGACGCCCCCCGAGATCGTCGAGTTGTCGCCGAAGGAACCTGCGCCGGCCGGCAAGGACTTCATCTGCCGCGGCAGCTGGCGCGATCCGAACGGCCTGGCGCGCGTCACCGTTGGCGGTCGACCGGCCGAGCTGACGCCGGTCACCGGCATCGCACCGAGCGGCTCGTGGCAGGTGCGCGTCACCGCCCCCGCCGACGGCAGCCCGATCGAGGTCGTGGTCGAGGACCGGGCCGGCAACCGCACGACGGCGAGTCTGGCGGTCGCGAAGTGACCGCCCGTGCCGGTGCCCGGCTGGCCGTCAGAGCGTCGCGATCACCGCGAGGGCCTGCGCCAGATCGGCATCGGTGAGCAACGGGCCAGGGCTGAGCCGCACCGTGCCGCCGGCGCCGGTGCCGAGGTGCTCGTGCAACCAGGGTGCACAGTGGTAGCCCGTGCGTACCCCGATGCCTGCCGCGGCGAACACCGCGCCCAACTCCGCGGGGTCGTAGTCGGCATGCACGAAGCTGAGCACGGCGGTGTGCGTCGCCGTCTGCGGCAGGATGCGCACGGCGGGCCGCGCCGTCAGGGCGTGACGCAAGGCGGCGAGGTGGTCGTGGCTGCGCCGCACGAGCCGTTCCGCGCCGGTCGCCGCGAGCCAGCGCAGGGCCGCACCGAGGCCGAAGATCGCCGGCGTGTTGGGCGTGCCGGCCTCGAACGCGGTGGGCCACTCGGTGGGATGCTGGTCGAGCGCGCGCGAGGTGCCGGTGCCGCCCTGCTTCTGCGGCGCCAACGTGACGGTGGGGGATGCGGCGACGAAACCGAGGCCGGGCGGCCCGTGCAGCGCCTTGTGGGCGCTGGCGACGACGACGTCGGCGCCCACGCGCAGGTCGCAGCTGCCGGCGGTCTGGCTCGCATCGAGCAGCGTGCGGCAGCCGTGCCGGCGGGCCAGCGCGCAGAGCTCGCCGGCATCGAGAATGCTGCCGGTGACGTTGCTGGCGTGCGTGAAGACCAGCAGCGCGGGGCGCCGCGCGGCGAGTGTCGCCGCGAAGTCGGCAGCCGGCAAGGAGCCGTCGGCGCGCGGCGGCAGGATGACGAGGTCGAGCTCGCGTTCGGCGCGCAGGGCGGTCAGCGGGCGTACCACCGAGCTGTGTTCGAACGCCGTCGTCACCACCGTGTCGCCGCGGTGCAGCAGCGCGCGCAGCGCGAGGTTCAGGCCTTCGGTGGCGCCCGAGACGAACGCGATGCGCGCCGGCGGCAGGCCGGTCAGCGCGCCGACCTGGGCGCGCACGGCGTCGACCTCGCGCGCCGCGCGCTGCGCTGCGTCGCCGTCGCCGCGTCCCGGGCCGACCCCGACGTCGGTGAACCAATGCTGCACGGCTGCTGCGACCTCGGGCGGCTTCGGGAAGCTGGTGGCTGCGGCGTCGAGATGGATCATGCGGTCGGCGTGCCGATCCAGCGATCGTAGAGGGCGCGCGCGCGCAGTGGGTCGCGCACGCCGAACAGCAGCGCCCGCCCGTCGGGAAACACGCTGAACCGGCAGCCGTCGACCGCGAAGCGCAGCAGGTGGGGCGTGCGAACGAGGTCCGCCACGTGCGGGGCGAGCTGCGTCTGCAGCCGATCGAGCGCGACCGCCGCCGGGCGCGGTGGCGTGATCTGCACGGCATCGCGGCCGCACAGCGCGGCGGATTGCACCGGCACTTCGGTCAGGGCCGGGTAGCGCTCCCCACGGCAGACGATGCAGTCGGCGGCGGGACGATCGACGAGCCGCACCACCTGGTAGCTGCCGCGCCAGACATCGCACGTGAACACCCCGCGCGTCACCGTCGCGTGCTCGCCGACCAGCAGCTTCAGGGCCTCGGCGACCTGGAAGCCGGCCACCATGGCGATCGCCGGGGCGAGGATGCCCGCGGTCTCGCAGGTGCCGACGTCGTGGTTGGCCGGCGGATCCGGCCACAGGCACCGCAGGCACGGGCCGCCGACCGGCACGACCATCGCCGCGCCTTCGCTGCCGACCGCGCCGGCGTAGATCCACGGCGTGCGTTGGCGCGCACACCAGTCGTTGATCAGGTAGCGCGTCGCGAAGTTGTCGGTGCCGTCGATGACGAGGTCCGGAGCCGACGGCAGGCTGTCGAGGAAGGCCGCCGTGCAGTCGGCGACGTGGGCCATGATCCGGCAATCGCGGTTGGTCGCTGCGAGGCGTTCGGCTGCGGCGATGGCTTTCGGCACGCCGGACTCGGCGTCCTGTTCGGTGAACAGGACCTGTCGCTGCAGGTTGCTCCACTCGACGATGTCCCGGTCGACGAGCCGCATGGAGCCGATACCGGCGCGGACCAGGGCATCGGCGACGTGGGTGCCTAGGGCGCCGCAGCCGACGACCAGGACGTCGGCGGCGCGCAAGCGCTGCTGGCCAGCCGAGCCGATGCCGGCGACGCGTTCCTGGCGGCTGTAGCGATCGATCATGTGGCGGCTGCGGGCGCGGGCTCCTTTCGGCTTCCCAGGACCCGCGCAAGCTCGGTGCGGCCGCAAGGTTCAGGCCGCAGATCGCGGCGGCGATCGACCAGATCCCAGGCAACCCCAGACGACCAGATCCCCAGGCGAGGTCCTGGCCCTAGGCGAAGTAGTTGCGGTTCGCCGCCGCGAAGCCGGCCCACTCCTGCGGCAGGTCGTCCTCGGCGAAGATCGCGCTGACCGGGCAGGCGTCGACGCACAGGGTGCAGTCGATGCAGTCATTGGGGTTGATGTAGAGCTGCGGATCGGCGTCCTTGCCGTGGATGCAATCCACGGGGCAGACGTCGACGCAGGCCTTGTCCTTCACGGTGATGCAGGGTTGGGCGATGACGTGCGTCATGGGATTCTTGGTCGCGAACTGGTCGTTTCGGGCGGCAGAGCGTAGGGCGGAACGTGCGGGGTTGCCAGAGTTTGCTGCCACGCTGCACCAGTCTGCGGCGGATGGGCCACGTGCCTGGTGTGCTACGGTGTGGTGCGAGAGCAGGGACTCGAACCCTGAAGAGCTTGCGCTCGCGGGTACCTAAAACCCGTGCGTCTGCCAGTTCCGCCACTCTCGCGGCCGGAACGCGAAACTACCGCCTCGCGAGCAGGTAGCAACCCTGCAGGCGCGGTCCTTCGGGTCGCATTCTGCGCCGCATGCCTTGCGGCAGCCGCCCGTCTCCCCTGGTGCATGCCTCGCAACGAGATGCCCGCGCCAGCCTCAAATCGATACGCAGCGGAGTACCGCTTTCCAGATGGTGTTTCCATGATCCGATGGGCCATCCAGGAGGGCGGGTGCGTAGAAGGTGCAACCCGCAAGGGACCATGACGACGAAGATTCCTGATTGCCATGCTGTGATGCTCACAGCTCGACCCGGCACCGCAACGGTGGCGAACGGCCCTGCGCGGCGGTGGTCGACGATCGCGCTGTTGGCGGCGCTGGCTGCCTGTGGCGCCGGCGGCGAGAGTGCCGGCGATGCGGGCAGTGGTGGCGGTCCAGGCGCACCCGGTGGCTCCGGCAACCCGCTGGACATCGTGCTGGACTTCAAGGCGATCAACAGCTCGACGCTCGGCCGCACCGAGACCTTGCGCGCGTCGGTGCCGTTCCCGCGCGGTGGCTATCCGAGCCTTGCCAACATCGTCGTCAGTGGCCATCAGACCGCCTGGCTGCCGCTGCAGTACTGGCCCGACGGCACGATCAAGGTCGCGCAGGCGCAGTTCACGGACGTGTTCGCCCCGTCCGAGACGAAGCAGTACACGATCGCGCGCGATGAACCGGCGTTGACCGGCGACTTCGCCAGCAACCCGTGGGTCGCGCAGTTCGCCGCGGGGATGGAGGTCGGCGCCGAGGTGAAGGACACCTTCAATGTCGCCTACCGCAGCTTCGCGACCGGTGCCGGGGAAGTGCTGCAGACCACGCCGCTGGTGCGCACGCGTCGCTGGCACACGTACCACATGCCGGTCAGCGGCGCGGGCATCGGCCGCGACTACCTGACGTCGACGTTCTACATGACCGAGTACCGCGACATGCCGTTCGTGGTCGTCGACTGGATCCTCGGCAACGACTACCTCGGCGCGGACAACGTGCCCGGTGGCAACACCGATCCCAACCTGCGGGCGCTCGGCGCGGTCGACGTCAAGGACGCGCGCTTCCTCTGCAAGGGCGTGACGGCCGTGATGCCGTTCCGTCCGGGTCGCGAACAGATCCAGGCGGAGACGCCGGCGGCCGGGGGCTATCGGTCGATGCAGGTCATGCAGGACACGTTCCTCGGCGACGCGCAGACGCGCCGCTACCGCTTCCTGCTGCGCTTCGAGCCGGCCGGGGCGGTGCAGGCGGACCTCGATCGTTGGTTCGCCACGGCCACCGCGATGATGCAGTCGCCGATGTATCCGCTGGCGTCGCAGCAGGCGTGGGAGGAGACGCGGGCGGCCGGTTTGCTCGGTGGTCCGATCGCCGGCCCCGGTGACAGCGCGGCGCGCGCGGTGGGGGAACTGAGCGGGTGGTCGCAGACGCAGCACTTCGGCACCTGGGGTACGCACGGCGACCTGCTCAGCACCTCGATCACGGGCACGCCGCGCAACCATCCGCTCAGCCCGGAGCTCGCGCACGCGATCCAGGGCGAGTTCGGCGAGTTGCTGCACAAGCTCGAGCAGATGGCCTGGACCCAGGCGATGCGGCCCTACCACCTGTGGAACCTGCAGGTCACCGTCGAAGAGAACATCATGCTGTGGTCCGGCACGCCGCTGCTGCTGGTGCAGGGTGAGTCGCTCGGCCGTCGCGCCATCCGCGATGCCGATCCGTATCCTCAGTACCGCACGTTGACGGTCGGGCAGCCGATCTCGCACGGCTGGGAGCCCTACGACCACGAGCACTTCAGCTGCGACCTGCTGTTCGACTACTACACGGTCAGCGGCGACGCCTGGGCTCGCGAAGAGCTGCGCCAGATCGGCCAGAGCCTGCGCGGCCTGATGCGCATCGTCAACTACTACACCTCCAACGTGCAGCCGGCGCGCGCCGAAGGCTGGACGATGCAGGCGTTCGCCCAGGTCTACCAGGTCACGCAGGACCCGGCGCTGCGCAGCTACGTGATGCGCCGCGTCAACGACGTGGTCGATGCCCAGCGGCACAAGACGCACCCCAGTCGCGCCATGTGCTTCCAGGACAGTTCGACGGCGACTGGCTACCCGATGGATCACCAGTTCTTCATGCCCTGGCAGCACGGCGCCGTGCTCTACGGCTATCTCGGCGCCTACGCGGCGTTCGAGGAGCCGTTGCTGCTGCAGATCGCCGAAGACGTGGTCAAGACCGTCGAATACTCGTGGGTGCACAACGTCTCGAGCCCGACCTTCGGCCAGGTCGTCGACGGCCTGCGCTACTACGTTCCGGTCAGCTACAACGGCACGCCGGTGGCCGCGTGTCTGTACGGCATCGACGTCCGCGCGGCCAAGAAGTGGGGCGCTGCGCCCGACCTGGTGATCTCAGGCCCGAATGAGGGCAACAACACCGGCCAACACGCCGAAGC
>CAYMRG010000218.1:0-259 GCA_964392555.1 uncultured candidatus Brocadiaceae bacterium | reverse complement strand
CGGCGGCGCCCACACGTTCCTGATCGGCGGTCTGCACCACCTGGCGCTCATGACGGCGAACCCGACGGTGCGCGCGCAGGCGCTGAACTACGGCGGGATGCTGCTCGGCCAGATCGCACCCGCGGATCGGTGGAACAAGTGGGTCTACTGCTTGCCGCAGATCTACGCGCAGGAGCAGTGAGCCGCGGCGGCACGCGCCGCCGCGCGCTCAGCGCGTCCTGCGGCCGCAACCAAAGGTTGCGCGGCGCTGCGCGCCGCC
>CAYMRG010000217.1:0-8398 GCA_964392555.1 uncultured candidatus Brocadiaceae bacterium | reverse complement strand
GTGATCTGGGCGCAGAAGCAGGGCCAGGCCGCCGCGCAATTCGTGCCGGTGACGCTCGCGACCTGGACGAAGCCCTTGCCGTCGAGCGACTGCTCGACCGTGTAGCTGGCCGCGCCGGCGGCGGGGTCCCAGGCGACGAGCAGCCCGTGGGCGCCGTCCTGGACGACGCGCAGCGCGTTCGGCGGCTCCGGCGGGAACGGCGCGGTCGGCGCGAAGTAGCGCAGGACGCCGCGCGCGTAGGCGCGCGCGCTCAGGTAGCGGAACTCGGGGTCGTGCAGCGAGGTGTGGTCGAGCGAGCCCGGCACGTCGTGGAACGCCAGCTCGACGAGGATGCCCGGCATGGTGCTCAGCAGGCGCACTTCGCCGAAGTTCGCCTGCAACTGGCCGCGATCGGTCCAGCCGCTGTTCCAGTACGCCTGCAGGTCGCCGACGATCTGCGTGTGGACGGCCTGGCTCAGCGCCGCCGAGCCCGCGGTCGCACCACCGTTGTAGATGTAGGTGCTCGTGCCGCCGCCGCCGCCGGCGTTGGTGTGCAGCGAGACGAACGCGTCGGCGCCACGCCATTCGGCGAAGCGCGGCCGCGCCGTGACGTCGTCGTCGTTGTCCTCGCCGCCGCTGATCGAGTCCCAGACCGTGCTCGGCGCGCCGGCGAACTGCGCCCAGTAGCGCGCGCATTCGCGCCAACGGCGCTGGCCGCTGGGGCCGGCGCCGCGGGCGATCGAACCCATGCCGCCGCCGAGCCGGATCGTGTCGGCGATGCAGACACCCGGGCTCGCCGACTGGTTGTCGAGCGTCACGACCGCGCCCTGCGCCGTCGTGAACCAGAAGTCGCCGAGCCACGCCCAGGACAGGTTGTCGCGCGTCTGGTCGACGGTGACCGAGCTGCTGCCGTCGGCGTGCGCAACCGTGAAGTGCGCCGCCGTCGTACGGTTGCTGCTGGCGCGGAACCACGCGTAGACCGGGTAGAGCCCGTCCTGTGGCACCGGCAGCGTCCACGTCGCCGTCGCCGTGGCGACGGCGGCGCTGCTGACGAACCGGTAGCCGCCACCGCCGTAGCCCGACGAGGTCGACGTCGTCCATGATCCCGTCTCGACGTAGCCCGGGGCGCCGCCGTCGTTGTCGACCAGCGCTTCGCTGGCGAGTTCGCCGTGTTCGCGGCAGTCGACGACGTCGGCACCGAGGTTCTCGAGGAACGGGATCAGGTACTGGTTGCAGATCTCGGCGGTGTGGATGTCTTCGAGCAAGCCGTCGATCACGCCGCGCTGCGTGGTCCAGCCGAGCGTGCTGTGCCAGTAGTAGCCGTGGCCGGGCGAGACCGCGATGCGCTTGCCGGTCAGCGCGCCGAACGGCGCGACCAGGCTGCCGATCGGGCTCCCCGACGGCCGCGGCTGCGGCAGCGCCTGCGGCGGGTGGCCGAGCAGCTCGCCGAGCAGCGGCTCGCTGCCGTCGGGTTGGCGGATCGCGATCGTGATGCTGCGCACGCTCGCGTCGCCGAACGCGGTCTTGTCGATCTGTTCGATCGCGTCCTCGATGCCGCCCTGGGTCGCGGCCGTGAGCAGCGTCGGGTCGAACACCAGCCGCAGGTTCGCGCCCTGCTGCTGGCAGGCGAGCAGCGAGGTGCCGGCTGGCAGTCGACTGCGGTAGCCGGCGGCGATCTCGCCGGCACTCGGCCCGGCACACAGGTGTTGGATCGCGGCGGCGACCGAGCCGTGCCAGGGCGCTACCGGCGCGAGGTTCTGGTCGCGCCAGAACAGCGCCTGCTGGGCGGTGGCCAGGCTCGACAGTGCCAGGCTCGGCAGTGCCAAGCTCGGCAGGGCCAGGCTCGGCAGTGCCAAGCTCGGCAGGGCCAGGCTCGGCAGTGCCAGGCTCGACAGGGTCGTGGCGGTGAGGGCCAGCGGGACGCGGCGGTGCGAGCGCCAAGGTGCGTGTGGCATGGGCCGGTGATGCTACCCAGCACGGGGCAGGGGGGGCGACAGCGGCCGGACGGTGGCTACGCTCCTTGGTTCGGAGGAGACATGAAGCCACTCGCCGCTCCGCTGCTCGCGTTCGCCTGTCTGGGTTCTGCCGACCACCTGCTCGCCCAGGACTGGGTCCAGGTCACGGGCCCCATGCCACCGGGCGCCTACGGCAACCGGATGGCCTACAACGAACACAGCCAGGCAATGGTCCTGTTCGGCGGCCTGCCGACGACTGCTGCGTGGCCGCCACCGGTCCCGCTCGCCCAGACCTGGACCTACGCGAATGGCGCCTGGGCGCAGCAGGCACCAGTCCACGCCCCGCCCGCCCGCAGCCACCACGGCATGTGCTACGACCCGTACCTGCATGCCGTCGTGGTGTTCGGCGGCCTCGACAGCAACGGCAGCCCGATGAACGACGTCTGGTGGTACGACGGCGTCGACTGGCAGACGATCTACTACTCCAATGCGCCGGCGGCGCGCGCGTACCCCTCGCTGTGCAGCGACGGCGGTCTCGTCCTGTTCGGCGGCTGGTCGCCGGTCCAGGGCTACTTCGGCGACATGTGGACCTGGAGTTCCTTGTCAGGTTGGTACCCGTTCGGCTCGCTCGGGCCTTCGCCCCGGCGTGGGGCGGCAATGACGAGGATCAGGGTCACGTTGCCGCCGCCGGCCTACACCGGCTTCGGCTTCCTGCTGCACGGCGGCCGCAGCGCCACGGTCAGCAACCTCGACGACACCTGGATCTACGCCAGCACCCCGGGGTGGCAGCAGGTCCAGAACGCCGGCGGGCCGCCACGCGAGGAAGCCGGCATCGGCTACGACGACGTGACGCGCCAGGCGTTCCTCGTGGCCGGTCACCATGCGGCGACGACCACGGGCTTCGCGAACGACATCTGGCGGTTCGACGGCGAGCGCTGGCACGAGCTGCCGACGGCGCATCGGCCCCCGGAGGTGATCGGGCCGGCGGTCGCGATGGACCCCACGCGGCAGCGTCTGGTCCTGTTCGGCGGCGGCACCGGCGTGATGCTGTCCCAGGTCAGCAACGAGCATTGGGAGTTCGCGCCGTTGCCCCTGAACACCACGTTCGGCAGCTCGTGCTCACCGTTCCCGATCACCGGCTACATCTCCGCCGGACTCTGTGCGCGTGGCGAAACCTGGACCGGAACGGCGGCGATCTCGAACTACAACAACATGACGTTCGCGGTGTTCGCGATCGGCTTCAGCGACACGTCGTGGAACGGCACGCCGCTGCCGTTGCCGTTGGGCGCGCTCGGCCTGCCGAACTGCGACCTGCTGGTGGAGCCGTTCCTGTTGCTCGCCGAGCCGTTGCAGGGCGGGATCTTCGCCAGCAGCGCGACCTACCACCTGCCGATCCCCGACGTGCCGAGCGCCTACGGCATGGATCTCTACGTGCAGGCGTTCGGCGGCAACGCGTTCGGCATCCATGTCGCCACGCCGGCCGTGCGCGCAACCATCTGGTGAGCGCCGCTCGCGACGGACGAGCCCGCGGTCCGTCAGTCGCCGCGCGCCGCCGCCACGTCGCGGCCGGTGCAGACCGCGAGGCGGCGCAGGTAGTCCTCGTAGAACGCCACCGAGCCGGCGACGTAGCCCTCGACCGAGATGCGGCCGAGGCCCTTCACCTGTTGCGAGGCACTGTCGAACCAAAGGTCCGGCACCAGCGTTGCGGGGGCGGCGACGCCGCGCCGCTGGCGGAACAGGCGGCGGGCGTGCCCGAGCAGCTGGTCGCGCAGCCAGGCGCTCTTGCGGCCGCTGGCCAACAGCTCGACCAGACCGCAGCGCGTGTCCTCGTCGTCGGGCAGCGCCGCCGCGATCAGCGCCGCCGCGGCACCGCGCGTGCGCGGGCCCCATTTGCCGTCGGCGACGAGGTCGGCGCCGCACAGGTCGATCAGCAGGGCCTGCAGCGCCGCGGTGCGGCAGGCGCCAGCCCCGGCGTGGAAGTCGGCGAGCACGAACGCCAGCCTGGCGTCGTGCGCGATGCGCGGGTGCAGCCGCAAGGGCGGCTCGACGCCGAACCGCTGCTGCCAGGCGCGGCGCAGGCCTGGCCCTTGCAGGTCGGGTCGCGCCAGCAGCAGCTGGTCGGTGCGCGCTCCGCGCACGCCGTCGAGGGCCAGCGGCTCCGCAGTCAGGTCGCCGAGCAGCTTCTGGCGCAGCGCCTCCTCGGCTCGCTCCGGCGGCAGCGTGCCGAGCCAGTCGCGAGCCAGCACGGCGGCATCCGGCGCGAGACCGGTCGGGCCGACCGCATCGACCCAGCCGCGCAGCCGGCGATCGGGGACGTGCGCCACGACCAGGCGGTCGAGTACGGCGACGCACGCCGCGACCCCTTGCTCGATGTCGACGGCGAGGTCCTTCACGGTGTGCGCGTCGAGCCGCCGGCCCAGCGCCTGCTCGAAATGGTCCTGGAGACGCCAGCGCTGAACCTGCATCGGCCCCAGCGTGCGCAGCGGATCGTGGAGGCCCAGTTCGTGCACGAGGTCGGGGACCAGGCGCTGGTAGAGCCACTCGAGATCCGGGGCGAGGAAGTGCGATTCGCGGCGGATCTGGGCGGTGACGAGCGCGAGGTAGCCGAGGTCCTCGGTCGGCGACGCTCGGACGATCGCGGTGGCCCAGCGTTCGGCGTCGGCGACCCCGTCCTCGGCCAGCACGCGCACCAGCGCACTGACCAGCGGCTGCTGGCTCTTCGTCAGCCGACTGGCGGCCGGCGGTCGCGCGGGCGCTGCGCTCGGCAGGGCGCGAACGGCGAACAACGCCGTGCTGGCGAGATGGAGCAGACCGTAGGCCGCGAGGCCATAGACCGAGAACGCGCCGAGACGCCGCCACCGCATCGCCACACCTCCGTGCCGCCCGCCCCTCGCCGCGTGATGCACCCGACGAGGGGCGCGGTAACGGCGCGGGGAGCACAGTATTGCCGGACGCGCGCCCGATCGAGCGCGAGGCTGCGAGTTCAGTCGCAGTCGAGCACCGCGCGGACGACGCGGCAGTGCAGGCAACGGAACAGGTGCGCGGTCGGCGCGTGGTCGCGGTGCAGGCTCTGGCAGAGTGCGGCGGCCGCCGCGGCGGGGATCGCCAACTCCGCGGCGACGCGCGCCGGCAGCGATCCGGCCAGCTCCGGATGGCGCGCCCGCAGCTCGGCATCGCCCACGGGCTCGAGGTAGGCCATCGGCGTGTTGCAGCAGACCGGCCAGTCGATCGGGTTCCAGGTCGCGAAGCCCGGCGTCCGTTCTTCGATCTCGTCGGCGGTGCGGAGGTCGAAGCCCGGGCCCGGGGACACTTCGGCGAAGGTGACGGCGAACCGCCGGCACGCGCCGCCGTCGGCGATGCACCACGGGCACAACGTCGCATCGAAGTCGTCCTCGACGTAGCAGGGGCCGACGTAGACGTAGCCCCGCGCGCGGTTACATACCGCGCAGGTCTCGGTCGAAGCCACCACGGCACCGCTCTGCACGGGGTCGGGATGGAAACGGAACGTCGGCAGCGGTTCGGGTCCCATGGTGCGGCGCTCGCGCTCGTTCACGGCCTGCCCTTGGCCGGCGGCTCGACGAGCTGCCGCGACGCCGCGAACACCACGTCGAGGATCGCCGCGAGCTGATCGGCGGCAAAACCGCCCGCGGCCGGCAGCGCCAGCAGCGCGGCCCGCATCGCCCGTTCGCGCCCCGGGTCGACGGCGGCGAGCCCGTGCTGCTGCTTCCAGGCGCCGATCGCACGGGCGAGGCGAGCGCGCTCGTGCAGGACGTCGACCAGGCGGCGGTTGCAGACGTCCATCGCGGACCGCAGTTGGGTGAGGGGGTCGTCCATGGCGATTCCGCAGCCGCGTTGCGTGCCCGCGCGGCGCGGCGATACTACGCGGCCCGATGGCCGACCGGATCCGCAAACCCGAGGTGCTGGCGCCGGCCGGTTCGCCGGCGGCGCTGCAGGCCGCGCTGTGGCACGGCGCCGACGCCGTCTACTTCGGCCTGCAGGACGGCTTCAACGCCCGCGCCCGCGCCGCGAACTTCGCGCTCGCCGACCTGCCGGCGATCGCCGCGCGCATCCACCGCGCCGGCGCGCGCGCCTACGTGACGCTGAACACGCTGGTGTTCGAGCCCGAGCTGCCGGCGCTCGAACGCGTGCTGCGGGCGATCGCCGCGGCCGGCGTCGACGCGCTGATCGTGCAGGACCCGGCGGTCTGCCTGCTGGCGCGCGCGATCTGCCCCGAACTCGAACTGCACGCGAGCACGCAGATGACGATCGCCGAGCCCGCGGCGGCACCGTTCGCGGCGGGCCTCGGCGTGTCGCGCATCGTCGTGCCGCGCGAGCTCTCGGTCGACGAGATCGCGCGCTTCGCCGCCGGCACCGACCTCGGCCTCGAGGTGTTCGTGCACGGCGCGCTGTGCGTGTCGTGGAGCGGCCAGTGCCTGACCAGCGAGGCGTGGGGCGGTCGTTCGGCCAACCGCGGCCAATGCGCGCAGAGCTGCCGCATGCCGTACGAGCTGGTCGTCGACGGCGTGCGCAAGGCGCTCGGCGACGTCTCGTACCTGCTGAGCCCGAAGGACCTCGCCGGCGCGCGCGCGGTGCCGAAGCTGCTCGAGGTGCCGTCGGTGCACAGCCTCAAGATCGAAGGTCGGCAGAAGGGGCCGCAGTACGTCGCGACGGCGACCGGCGGCTACCGGCGCTGGGTGGACGCGCTGGTCGGCGGCGGCGATCGCAAGGCGGCCGAACGGCGGCTCGCCGACGACCTGCTGCAGATGTCGCTGTCCTACACGCGCGGCTTCGGCGATGGCTTCCTCGGTGGCAGCGACCACCAGACGCTGGTCGAGGGGCGCTTCCCGAAGCACCGCGGTGTGTTCGTCGGCCGCGTGACGCGGGTCCAGGGCGGCGCGGTGTTCGTCCGCGACGACGGCGACGGCCGGCCGTGGTCGGGTGGCCTCGCGCTGGCGCAGCGGCCGGCGCGGCCGGAGGGCGAGCGCAGCGGCGAGCTGCCGGCCGCCGGCGACGCGGCGGAGCTGCAGCTGCGGCCCGGCATGGGCGTCGTCTTCGACCAGGGCAACCCGGAGAGTCCCGATGAACCGGGCGGGCCGCTGTTCGCAGTCGAACGGCGCGGCGACGAGCTGCGGCTCGCGTTCGGCCAGCCGGGACCGGACCTCGCGCGCGTGCGCGTCGGCGACCGCGTGTTCGCGACCAGCGATCCGGCGCTCGGCGCCGCCGTCGCGCGCGAGCTGCGCGACGCGGCCAGCGAGCCCGAAGGCCGCAACGTCGTCGACCTCGCGGTCGCCGGCGCGCCCGGCGAACCGCTGCGCGTCACGGCGCGCTGCCGCGACCTCACCGCGACCATCGTCGGCGAGCAGCCGCTGCAGCCGGCGCGCGGCCGCGGCCTCGACGCGACGCTGCTCGCCAACAAGCTCGGCGGCTTCGGCGGCACGCCGTTCGCGCTCGGCGCGCTGGACCTGGCCGCGCTGCCGCCGGGCCAGCACGTGCCGCCCGGCGAGCTGAAGGACCTGCGCCGCCGGCTGGTCGCCGAGCTGCTGCCGCGGCTCGAACGTGGCCCCGTGCGCACGCTCGATGCGCGCCCGGCGTTGCCGCGCGTGCGCGCGGCGGTCGCCGCTGCGGTCACCGCGCCTGCGCCGAACGCCGCCGCCGCCGCCGCGACGCCGACCGCGCTGCCGCTGCTGCGCAGCGAGCCGCAGCTCGACGCCGCGATCGCCGCCGGCTGCGGCGAGGTCGAGCTCGACTGGATGGAGTTCACCGGCCTCGGCAAGGCCGTCGACCGCGCGCGCGCGGCCGGCGTGCGCGTGACGATCGCGACGACGCGCATCGGCAAGCCCGGCGAGGAGCCGCTGCTCGAGCGGATCCGCCGGCTGAAGCCCGACGGCGTGCTGGTGCGCCATCTCGGCGCGGTGATGACGTTCCTCGGCTGGCGGCGCGACGGCGATCGCTGCGCGCTGCACGGCGACTTCGCGCTCAACGCCGCGAACTCGCTGACCGTGAACCACCTGCTGGCGCTCGGCCTCGACACGATCACCGCGTCGTTCGACCTCGACGAACGGCAGCTGCTGGCGATGGTGGGGCAGGTGCCGGCAGCGCGGCTCGCGGTGGTCGCGCACCACCGCATCCCGACCTTCCACACCGAGCACTGCGTCTACGCGCACCTGCTCAGCTCGGGCCGCGACTTCCATTCGTGCGGTCGCCCCTGCGAACGCCACCAGGTCGCGCTGCGCGACCACCTCGGCCGCGAACATCCGGTGATCGTCGACGTCGGCTGCCGCAACACGGTCTTCCACCACGCGCCGCAGCAGAGCGCCGAGTGGGCGCCGCGCCTGGTGGCCGCGGGCGTGCGGCGCTTCCGCATCGAGTTCGTGCGCGAAGCCGCAGCCGACGTCGAACGCGCGCTCGGCGCCTGGCGAGACCTGCTGGCCGGGCGGTGCGACGCGGCCGAGCTGGCGCGGCGC
>CAYMRG010000216.1:6454-8452 GCA_964392555.1 uncultured candidatus Brocadiaceae bacterium | reverse complement strand
TTGCTGGTCGCAAGGCCGAACGCAGTCGTCAGCGAGAACGACACGCCCTGGCTCGCGAAGCCGAATCCGGCCAGCGCGCTCGAGGCCGGGATCGGCAGCGGGAACACGCTTGTGCCGCCGCTGACCGGGCCGCCGGCGAACACGCCGATGTCGAGCGAGGTGTGGGCGAAGCAGCCGGCCATGCCGAGGAACGTCAGGTCGACGCCCGGATTGACGGCGACCGTGCCGAAGCCGAACAGGCCGATCGGCGAGACGGCGGGCACGCTGCCGAGGTGCAGTTCGAAGGCGGCGTTGCCGATCGACGGCAGACCGTTCGCGGACAGCACCAGGCCATCGCAGCCGGTGCCGAACGGCGTCGCGCTGGCGACCGGTCCCGCGCCGTAGAGGTTCAGGTGGTAGCAGCCACCGGTCGTGATCTGGTTCGACGTGCTGGTCGCGACGTCGTAGACCCAGGCGCCGCTGGCGTTGGTCCACATCACGTTGCCGTTCTGCAGCTCGAACACGCCGCGGGCGCCCGCGGCCGGGAACGACGACAGCAAGGCGCCGGTGGTGGCGTCGAGCTTGCTGATGCCGCCGGTCGTGAACCCGGCGCACCAGACGTTGCCGTCCGACGCGAGCGCGACCTGGTGGGCGAAGCTGATGCTCGCCGAGTTGTGGAACGTGCCGACATCGGTGCCGGCCAGCGTGAAGCGGTGGACGTCGTCGGCGTTCGACGAACCGGCGACCAGCAGGTCGCCCTGGAACGCCATCACCGAGAACGGCGACGTGGCCAGGTTCTGGGTCGTGAACTGGAACAGGAAGTTGCCGGCCGTGTCGAAGGCCTCGATGGCGTTGCCGGGGGCGCCGTTCGCGGTGCCCGAGTTGGTCACATAGACGGTGTTGTTGATGAAGGCGATGCCGCGGATGTTGTCGAGGCCGCCGCCGACGAAGGTCGGGCCGATCGTGCCGAGGACGTTGCCGGCGGCGTCGTAGCGGCTGATCCGATCACCCGTCTGCTCGCTGATCCAGATCTCGCCGTTGACGTCGATCGCCGACACCTGGGTGGTGTTCGGGATCGCGAACAGGCTGGCGTTGACGATGCTGCCGTCGACCGGGCTGAAGGCCATCAGCGTGTCGGTCGTCGAGTTGGTCATGATCAGCACGGCCTGGGCGGCCGCGGTGGACGGGATCGCCAGCAAGGCAAGAACCGTGAGGGACGAGGGAAGGAGGGTTCGCATGGGCAGTGGATTCCAGGGGTGCGAGGACAGGGGCGCGTCGAACCTGGGCCAAGCAGCTTGCCATCGACGGTGCGAGGCGGCAACCGGGGTGGAAGGCGGGCTGGCGCGTCGAGCCGGGGTTCGCGCGGGGTCGGGAAGAATCGGGCCCGCAGGCCCTCCAAGCTCGCATGGTGCGTCGCCTCTGGCTCACCGTCGCCGCCTGTGGCGGCCTCGGGTTCATGGCATGGTCCAGCGTGCATGCCGAGCCGGACGGCTGGCAGGCGATGACCGGCTGGGCGCGGGCGCAACGCCGGACCCGCCTGGCCGGCGAACTCGCCATCCCCGTGCTGTGGGGAGACACGCGCGGTGGATCGCGGCGCGACGGGCTGCGCGTCGCCTGCGCACTGGGCGACAAGGTGGCCGGCGAGGTCGACGGCGAAGCGCTGCGGCTCGCGTCGTCCGACCAGCCCCGTACCGACGGCGCCGACGAGCGCGTCGCGACCAGCCTGGCGGCCCTGGCGCCGGCGATCGCCGCGCTGCGCGACGCCGTGCACCGCGTGGGCGAGCCGCTCGGCGTGCCGGGTGAGGAAGGCGGGCCGACGGTGGCGAACCTCTTCGATCTGCTGACGGTGGTCGATGGCCTGCTGGTCGCGAGCCGCGCCGCGGGGGATCACGAGCCGCGCGCGGCGATCGAAGGTCTGCTCGACGCGATGGCGGTGGGGGTCACGTGTGCCCGACTGCCGACGGTGGTCGAGAAGGCGCTCGGCGGCCTGATCGTCGAGCGGGCGGCTGCGGCGATCGA
>CAYMRG010000216.1:2660-6444 GCA_964392555.1 uncultured candidatus Brocadiaceae bacterium | reverse complement strand
GGCCGACGCGACGCTGCGCGCCGAGCTGGCGGTCGCCCTCGAGCGTGCCGACGGCGTGCTGGCCACGGCCGGTGTGGTCGAGGATTGCGCCGCCGAGGCGGTGTTGCTGGTCGTGGAGCGCACGCACCTGGCCCCCGAGGACGTCGGCATGGCCAGCTTCCTGCAGGCGTGGCGCCACGGCTTCTCGGTGCGGGAGAGCGCGAAGGCGCGAACCACCCTGCTGGCGCGCCAGGTCGGTGCCCTGGTCGCAGCGACCCCGCGCGGCGAACGCTGGCCGGCGCGGGAGCCGCGGCTGGCCGCGTTCGAAGCCGCCGACGCCGCCGCGAATTCGGACTT
The DNA here is from genome assembly GCA_964392555.1 of uncultured candidatus Brocadiaceae bacterium. Taxonomy (GTDB): domain Bacteria; phylum Planctomycetota; class UBA1135; order UBA1135; family UBA2386; genus CAYMRG01. The sequence goes on along the minus strand of CAYMRG010000216.1, from coordinate 6,108 downwards.
GGCGTTTCCGCCGGGGAGCGGCGTTCGCGCCGCCGAAGAGCAACTTCGGCGCGGGCTCGCGGCGGTGCGGCTGCTGCGCCTCGTGGCCGCCTGCCACGACGGCCGGGAGTTGGTCCTGGCGGACCCGCTCGGCGCCGGGGATCTGGTGGTTCGCAGCGACGACGACTCGGTGACGTTCGCGAGCGCCGTGGCGGATCTCGTGCGGCGCGCGCGGCGGCCGCGGTAGTCCGCACTCTCACCAGCGCCGTGTCCGCGAGAGACGATTTCGTCGTCCGGCAAGGACGGCGACCGGAGCGAGCGGGGGCGGGGCCGGGGCCGCGCCGGGCCCGCCGAGGGAAGCCCGCCGCCGCTGCGCGGCGAAGCGCGCGATCGGTCGGGTCGCGGTGAGAAGTGCGGGCTGGCTGTGTCGGCCTTGGCGGCGCCGCGCGGTTGCGGCACAGTGCCCGGCATGGCGACGACGAAGCTGGGCGCATGGTCCGTGGTGCTGGTCGGGATGGCCTTCGCGGCGACGGCGTCGCTGCCGGCCCAGACGACGGTCGCGACCGCGCCGGCCGCGGCGCCGCACGACGTGCTCGGTCGCCTCGAGACGCACGGCGGCCTGCGGCTGCTGCGCGTCTGGGGCACGCCCGAACAGCGCGGCTACGCCCATGGCTTCCTGATGGCGAAGGAGATCGCCGCGGTGGCGATCGCCGAGTTCACCGCGCGCTTCGCGCGGCGGCCCGGCCTGCTGGTGCAGGCGCGCTCGGCGCGGCCGCGGCTGATCGAGTATCCCGACGACGTCGCGGCCGAACTGCGGGCGCTGTTCCAGGGGCTGGTCGATGCGAAGGTCGACCTCGACATGCCCGAGCTGGGTCGCGCGTTCGATCTCGAGGACCTGCTGGTCGCGAACGCGCTCGACGTGTTCGGGCTGATGGGCTGCAGCGGCTTCACGGTCTGGGGCGAGCGCGTCGTCGGCGGCGGGGTCCTGACCGGGCGCAACTTCGACTGGCCCTACACCGGCCCCCAGGTCGTCGACGACACGATCGTGCTGGTCGAGCACCTCGCCGATGGCCGCGCCGTGGCGTCGGTGACGTGGCCAGGTTTCGTCGGCGTCGTCACCGGCATCTCGAGCGACGGTGCGGCGGTGTTCCTGCACGTCGGCTCGGCGAAGATCTCGATGACGCCGGAGCCGGGGTCCTGGCCGACGGCGACCGCGGCGCGCGCGATCCTCGAACACGCGAAGGTCGACGACGGCGCGGCGACGTTCGCCGAGGCGCAGCGGCTGCTCGGCTTCACGAGTCCGCCGGCTGGCTTCCTGACGCGCGTCGTGCTGCCGCAGGCCACCGGCGACGCCGCGCCGGTCGCGGTGTTCGAGACCGACGTGCACAAGAGCGTGCGGGAGGACGCGCCGGCGGCGGTCAGCGTCGTCACCAACCACTTCACGACCCGCCACGACGGCCGGGATGCGAGCCGCGACAGCCTCGACCGCGCGCGGCGCGTGCAGACCGGGCTCGACGACCTCTGCACCGGCGGGGACCGCCGCGTCGACGTCGCCGAGGCATGGCAGGTCCTGCAGTCGGTGCAACGCGGCGGAGGGCATGCGTTCGGCACGCTGCACGCGCTGGTGTTCCGCTGCGAACCGTGGTGCTTCGAGCTGCGGCTGGCGACGATCACGCCGGACGGTCTCGTCGCGGCGTCGAGCAGCGAACGGCGGTTCGCCCTGACGCGCGCCGAACTGTTCGCGACCGGCGAGCAGCTCGGTCGCTGACCGGGCGCCGGCTCCGCGCCGGCGCAGCCGAGGCCAGGCGGCGCCCAGGGCCGCCCGCCAGGGCGCCGCGCCGCGAGAAGGCGCAAGAGGCTCGACCCGGGCGCGCCGGCCGCTAACCTGTCGGCGCGACCATGGAGAACCGGATCCCCAGCGTCTCACCCCGCGGCCTCGGCTGGGGCACGTTCCTGCTCGGCTTCGTGCCCGGCGCGTTGCAGTGGCGGCTCGGCCAGACCCGGCGCGCGACGGTGGCCTTCGTCAGCTGCCTCGCGTTGTTCTTCGTCGGCTGGCTGTTCGTCCGCGAGCGTCTGTTCTACTGGGCCCTGCTGACGCCGGATGGCAAGTCCAACGGTGTGGTCCGGATGGTCGGCCGCTTCGGCGGTTTCTCGCTGCCGGAGGTGCTCAACCTGCCGGCGAACCTGCTCGGTGCGCTGCTCGCGTTCGACGACAGCCCGTCGGGCCAGCGCCTCTGGCGCATGCCGCGCGACGGCGAGCACCTCGGTGCGTTCCTGACCGGTGCGTCGGGCATGCTGGCGGCGTTCTGGTCGGCGGCCGGCCACTGGGACCTGCGGCGCCGCCGCGACGGCGGTGACAACCCGCCGACCGCGATCGCGAACCCCGCGCTGTGCGCGGGCCTGTCGTGGCTCCTGCCGGGGCTCGGCCACGCGCGCGCCGGGCAGAAGGACAAGGGCGTGCTGATGGGCGCCGCGGTCCTGATCGTGTTCGCGATGGGCCTGGTGTTCGCCGAAGGGCACGCCGTCGACCGCGCGGTCTACCCGGTCTGGTGGATCGCGCAGAACCTGTGCGGCGCCGGCTCGCTGTTCGCCGCGCTGGTCACCGGCCCGATGCGCGCCGAGAGCCTGCCGCTGAACCTCGACCTCGGCGTCGTGCTGTGCACGGTGGCCGGGTTGATGAACCTCGTCGTCATGGTGGATGCGTTCACGGTTGCCGAACGTTCGGCCTTCCCGGTGCGCGCCGCCCAGGAGGTGACGCCGTGACCCTCGCGTTCCGCCTCGCGGTCTACCTGCCGGTGCTCTACCTGATCGCGATCGTAGTCGTCGGCCAGCACCACGCGACCGCCGCCGCGACGCTGCGCGCGGCGCTGCCGCGGACCGGGCGCTGGGTGCTGTGGACCGCAGCGCTGGTCGCGGCGATGTTCGCCTGCGACTACCTGTTCATCGGCTGGTAGCCGTCGCCGGGTGGGCGGCGGCTGGCGCGGTCAGGGGCAGCGGGCAGAACGGCACCACAGGTCGCCACCGGTGCGCGCGATCGCCCCGACCGCCTCGAGCGCGAACAGCGCGCGCAGGAACGCGGCGCGCGTGAGCCCTGCCTCGCGCTGCAGCAGGTCGCCTGGGCGCGGGCCGCCGTGCAGCGCCGCGAGCACCGCCTGCTCGTCGGCGCTGCGGTGCAGCTGCAACGCCGTCGCCGGGGCTTGCGTCGCCTCGAGGCCGAGCCCGCGCAGCAGGCTCTCGGCGCTCTCGACGATCTGCGCGCCCTCGGCCACCAGCCGGTGGCAGCCCTGGCTGCGCTCGCTGGACCACGGGCCGGGCACGGCGAACACGTCGCTGTCGACCTCGGCGGCGAACCGGGCCGTGTGCAGCGCGCCGGAGGCGAGGCTGGCCTCGACGACGACGACCGCGCCGGCGCCGCACGCCAGCAGGCGGTTGCGGCGCGGAAAGTGGCCGCGGCGCGCGCGCAGGCCGG
>CAYMRG010000216.1:0-2650 GCA_964392555.1 uncultured candidatus Brocadiaceae bacterium | reverse complement strand
CGCGGCGTGCTCCGGCGGGTAGACGCGGTCGAGGCCACCGGCCAGCACCGCGACCGTCGGTGTGCCGGCGGCGAGGCTCGCCCCATGTGCGAGGCCATCGATGCCGCGCGCCAGACCGCTCCACAGCACGACGCCGGCGCGGGCGAGCGCCGGGCCGAGTTCGCCGGCGACGCTCTCGCCGTACGGCGTCGGCGTGCGGCTGCCGACCAGCGCCACCGCCGGCTGGCGGGCGAGCGCGGCCGGTTCGCCGCGCGCGAACAGCACCAGCGGGCGGAGCGGTGCATCGCGCAGCCTAGGCGGGTAGTCGGGGCGATCGGGGGTCAGAACGTGCAGGCCGTGGCAGGCGGCGTGGCGCCGCACGGTGGCTGCGCGTTCGGCGAGCGCCGGATCCCGCAGCCGCTGTGCCACACGCGGCGGCACCTCGGGCGGTGCCGGTGGCGCGCCGAGCACGGCGGCCGGGTCGAGGTCGGGAGCCAGCAGCGCCGCCACCGGCGCTTCGCCGAAACCCTCGGCGAGGGCGAGCATCAGGTAGGGATCGTGCACGCCCCAGAGTGCGCCGACGGGGGTAAGCCCCCGCGGCGACTCACTTCTTCTTCGGCTCGCCGCCCTTGGCCGGCGCCGGCGTCGGCTCGGCCTTCGGCGCGACCGGCAGCGCGGTCATCTCGAACGCGACCTCGCCGTCCTTGACGAACGTCTTGATCGCGTACGGCGTCTCGAGCTCGCCGCGCAGGATCTGCTCGGACAGCGGGTCCTCGAGGTGCTTCTCGATGCCGCGCTTCAGCGGCCGCGCGCCGAAGTCCTCGTGGAAGCTCTTCTCGATCAGCCAGTCGACGACCGACTGGTCGACCTCCATCTTGTGGCCCTTCTGCTCGAGGCGCTTGTTCACCTTGCGCAGCTCGTTCTCGACGATGCGCTGCATGTCGTCGCGGGTCAGCTGGTTGAACACGACGATCTCGTCGAGGCGGTTGATGAACTCGGGCCGGAAGTGGCGCTCCACCTCGCCCTGGATCATCTCGCGCATCTTGTCGGCGCCGCTCTCCTTGCCCGACTTGCCGAAGCCGAGCCCGGTGCTGTTCTTGATCAGGTTGGCGCCGATGTTCGACGTCATGATCAGGACCACGTTGCGGAAGTCGATGTGCCGGCCGAACGAGTCGGTCAGGCGACCTTCCTCCATGATCTGCAACAGCATGTTGAAGATGTCCGGGTGCGCCTTCTCGATCTCGTCGAGCAGCACGACCGAGTACGGGCGCCGGCGGACCTTCTCGGTCAGCTGGCCGCCTTCCTCGTAGCCGACGTAGCCCGGGGGCGCGCCGACCAGTCGGGAGGCGTTGTACTTCTCCATGTACTCGGACATGTCGATCTGGATGATCGCTTCCTCGCTGCCGAACATGAACTTGGCGAGGCACTTCGACAGCCAGGTCTTGCCGACGCCCGACGGGCCGAGGAACACGAACGAGCCCATCGGCCGGTTCGGATCCTTGAGGCCCGCGCGCGAGCGGCGCACGGCCTTGGCGATCGCGCCGATCGCCTTCTCCTGTTTGATGACGTCGCGGCCGAGCTCCTGCTCGATCTTCAGCAGGTGGTCCGCCTCCGCCTGGTCGAGGCGGTTCAGCGGGATGCCGGTCATCTTCGAGACGGTCTCGGCGATCACGTCCTCGTCGACGATGCCGCCCGACTCCCGCGAGTTCTCGCGGTCGCGCCACTCGCGCTGGATCTCTTCCTTCTTCTTGCCCAGCTTGAACGCCTGGTCGCGGAGGTCGGCGGCGCGCTCGAAGTCCTGGTTGGCGACCGCCTCCTCCTTCTCCTTGTTGAGGCGCGCGATCTCGGTGTCCATGTCGCGCAGGTCGGGCGGCGCGGTCATCGACTTGATGCGGACGCGCGCGCCGGCCTCGTCGATCACGTCGATCGCCTTGTCGGGCAGGAAGCGGCCGGTGATGTAGCGCGTGCTGAGGTCGACCGCGCTCTGCAAGGCGCCGTCGGTGTAGGTCACGCGGTGGTGGGCCTCGTACTTGTCGCGCAGGCCCTTCAGGATCTCGAGCGCCTGCTCCGGCGTCGGCGGCTCGACGTTGACGGTCTGGAAGCGGCGCTCGAGCGCGCCGTCCTTCTCGATGTACTTGCGGTACTCGTCGAGCGTGGTCGCGCCGATGCACTGGACCTCGCCGCGCGAAAGCGCCGGCTTCAGCACGTTGCTGGCGTCGATCGCGCCTTCGGCGCCGCCGGCGCCGACCAGCGTGTGCAGTTCGTCGATGAACAGCATCACGTCCTTGGCGCGGCGGACCTCGGTCATCACCGCCTTGATGCGTTCCTCGAACTGGCCGCGGTACTTGGTGCCGGCGACCATCATCGCCAGGTCGAGCACGACCAGGCGCTTCCGGCGCAGGATCTCGGGCACGGTGCCCTTGACGATGCGCTGCGCGAGGCCTTCGACGATCGCGGTCTTGCCGACGCCCGCTTCGCCGAGCAGCACCGGGTTGTTCTTGGTGCGCCGCGACAGGATCTGGATGACGCGCTCGATCTCCTGGTCGCGGCCGATCACCGGGTCCAGCTTCGATTCGCGCGCGAGATCCGTCAGGTCACGGCCGAACGAGTCGAGCGCCGGCGTCTTGCTCTTGCCGGCCGCGGCCGAGGGGCTGGCGCCACCCGAAGCGGA
>CAYMRG010000215.1:0-8463 GCA_964392555.1 uncultured candidatus Brocadiaceae bacterium | reverse complement strand
CGTTCGCGATCGCGCACGACCTGGCCATCGACGAACACCGCGACGTGCGGGCGCAGCGCGCCGGCCTCGTCGAACAGGTAGCCGCGCACGCTCGGGTAGATCGCGAACGCGGCGTCGAGCGCCTGCCGCACCGTGCCGCCGGCGACGTCGACCGGCGGACAGGCGACGTGGCGCTGCAGCACCTGCGGGAACGAGACGCGCGGCATCGGCGGAAGTGTCGCGCGGCGGGGGCGGGCGCTCAAGCGTCGGCCGGAGCACACGGCGTGAGCACGAGACCGAACGTCGCGACCCGCCCCACCTCGCCGAGCCATTCGCCGGTGAGCTGCCAGCCATGGCCGTGGCGCGCGCAGTCGGCGATGAGCCGCACGGCGACGTCGGGCGCAACCGGCGCGTAGAAGCGCGCCGCGTCGACGACCGCGATCGCCAGCGGCTGGGCGAGCGCGCGTTCGGTGGCGCGCCGCGCGGCGGCGAGCAGCAGCACACCGGGCACCAGCGGCGCACCGGGGAAGTGGCCGGCGAGCACCGCATGCGCGGCCGGCACGCGCAGCGTCGCCGTGAGCCGCGCCGGTTCGTCGGCCGACAGCGCGACGTCGCTCAGGTCCAGGTCGACGGCCATCGCGCGCATCGTGCCCGTTCGCCGCCGCGCGCGCACGCTTGCGGTCGCGATCGCCGCGCGGTCCGATCCCGGCATGCCCCCGGTCGACGAGCGGATCCTGCGCTGCGTGCCCCACCGTGCGCCGATCCTCCGGCTCGAACAGCTGCTCGCCGCGACCGCCGACGCCGCGACCGCGCTCGGCCGCGAACCGCGCGGCGCGGGCGCATTGCCCTGGGCGCTCGGCGCGATCGAAGGGCTCGCGCAGACCGCCGCGCTGGCCCTCGGCGCGGCCGGCGCGGCCAACGGCCCGCCGGGACCGGCGGACGGCGCGCCGCCGGCCGGCATGCTGGTCGCCGTGAAGCGCTTCGCGATCGCCGCGACGCCACCGCCCGATGCAGCGATCACCTATGCGGTGCGGCTCGTTCGCCGGGTCGGGCCGACGACGCTGGTCGCCGGCCGCGCCACCTGCGACGGCGCGCTGCTGGCCGAGGGCGAACTGACGCTCTGGGCCGCGCCGGCCGCGGCGACGTGAACCCGTCGGTCAGGTTCCGGCCCGGTCCGGTGTCCAATGGCGTGATGGTGCCCGCCCCCCTGCTCGCTGCCCTCGACGCCCGCGACGGCGCCCATGCCGATGGCGCCGGGCGAGCCGCCGCCGCGACCGCCGCCGAGCTGGTCGCCGAGGCGCCGCGCCTGCGGCGGCTGGTGCACCGGCTGCTCGGCTGGCAGGCACGCGCCGGCGAACTCGACGATGTCGTCCAGGACGTCCTGCTCGCGGCCTGGCGCCAGCGCGCGACGTTCCGCGGCGATGCGGCGCTCGCGACCTGGCTGGTGCGGATCGCGCTGCGGACGACGCACAACCATGTCCGACACACCGCGCGGCGGCGCCGCCGGTTTGCCGGATGGTTCACGCTCGGCGACGCCGAGCCGACCGCGCTGCCGGATCCGGCCGCCGAGCGCGACGACACGCTCGCGCCGCTGCGCACCGCGCTGGCGCAGCTCGGCCACGGCGACCGCGAAGTGCTCGTGCTGCGCTACCTCGAGCAGCGCGACGCGGCCGAGGTCGCCGCCCTGCTCGACGTGACGCGCAACGCGCTCGACGCGCGGCTCTCGCGCGCCCGGGCGCGGCTGCGGGCGCTGCTGCCGACGGAGGAATTGCCATGAACGCCGACGACGACCTGCTGCGCCGGTTGGCCGCCGCCGACCAGGCGTCCCCGCCGCCGCCCGGCGCAGCGCTGACCGTCGAACGGCTGCTCGCGCGCCACAGCGCGCAGCGACGCCGCAGCCTCGCGTTCGCAACGCTGGGGCTCGCCGCGCTGGCGGCGCTGACGGCGACCGTCGCGCGCGCCCTCTGGCCGCGCGACGTCGACGCCGCAGCCCGTCGCACGGCCCCTTCGCTTGCCGAATTGCAGCGCGAGCTGGCCACCTTGCGCGCCCGCCTCGCGATCGTGGTCGGCGACCCGGTCGCGCCGCCACCGGCCGACGCAGCGCGCGCGCTGGTGCGTCTCGAGATCGCCAAAGCCCGTAGTTCCGCCTTCACCGCCGACGCCTGGCTGGAGACCCGCCGATGACCCGCACCTGCCTTCCGTTCCGTACCTGGTTGCCCCTGGCACTCACCGTCGCCGGCGCCGCACTGCCGGCGCAGCAGAGGGTCGGCCTCAGCCTGCTGGTCCGCAGTGCCGAGCTGCCGATGGACGCGGACTTCGTCGCGTCCCTGCTGCGTGGCCCCGCGCTCGACGAGGCCCTGACCACCGCCGCCGGGCAACCGCACCGGACGACCAGCGCCGCCTACGCCAAGGTGACCGCCGGCCCGAACGGCATCGTGCAGATCAGCCTCAGCGTCGACGTCTCGCCGATGGTGGACCAGGCGCACGTCGCTGCGGCGGAGGACGCGCTGCAGGCCTTCCTCGTCGGGCGTCTCTCGTCGATCGTCTACGAAGTGCCACGCCAACTCCTTGTGCAGCAGGACGACCAACTGCGCACCGAGCTGGCGTCGTTGGTCGCACGCGGCGCGCAGGTGAAGCTGCGACGCGAAACCGCGAGCAGCTCCGTCGCGGCCCTGCGCGCCCAACTGCAGGACCTCGACCAGCAGTGCGCCACGCTCGCCGTCGACGCCCAGGTCGAGCAACGCGTGCTGGACCACCTGCAGAAGGTGCTCGACGAGACCCGCCAGCGCAGCCGGAGCCAGGAGCAGGTCGAGCTCGACGCAGCCGCGGTGAAGTTGCAGACGCGCAGCGCCGAACTGAGCGATCAGCTCGGCGCACCGGACCTGACCGGCAAGGACCGGGCGCAGATCCAGGATCAGCTGAAGGTGCTCGCCGACCAGCTCGGCAAGGTCACCAGCGATCGGCGGAAGATCGATGGCCCGGTCCAGGAGACCAACCACATGCTGGCCGCGCTGCTCGAGCGCCTGCCGGTCAGTTCGCTGGCCCTGCGGCGGGCGGAGGCGCGCCTCGAACAGCTTCGCGCGCGGCGCGCCGAGGTCGCCGAGCAGCTCGACCAGGCCCAGCGCCAGAGCCTCGACGCCGAGGTCGATGCCGCAGCCGAGCTGGCCGCGATCGATCTCACGGCCTGCCGCGAACGACTCGCCGTCGTCCAGGCGCGGCTGCGCGCCCTCGAACCGGTGACCGTCACGCGTCTCTGAGCGGGGCTACTTCGCCGCGTCGCCGCGCTGGCCCAGCACGATCGGCTTCGGCAGCGACTGGCCTTCGGGGATGAACCGCAGCGAGATCGAGTTGACGCAGTGCCGCACGTTCTTGTCGGTCATGCGTTCGCCCTCGAACACGTGGCCGAGGTGGCCCTTGCAGTTGGCGCAGACGATCTCGGTGCGCACCATGCCGTGGGTCGTGTCGCGGTGGCGCTCGATCGCGCCGGACACCTCGTCGTCGAAGCTCGGCCAGCCGCAGCCGCTGTGGAACTTGTCCTTCGCGCGGTAGAGCACCGCATTGCACTGGCGGCAGACGTAGGTTCCCGCCGCTTCGAGGTCGGTGTACTCGCCGGTGCCGGGCGCTTCGGTGCCCTTCTGCTGGATCACGCGCGCCTCGGCCGGCGTCAGTTCGTTGTAGTGGGCCATCGGGGAGGTTTGGTCGGGCGGGGTCTGGGGCGAGGTCGTCGTGGGCGCCGTCGCGACTGGCTCCTGCGCCGTCGGCATGGTTCCGTTCGCCTGCTCGGCCGGCTGCGGGTTGCCCGAGCAGGCGGCGAAAAGCGTCAGGGCGAGCGAAGCGAGCAGCGGGAAGGTGCGCATGACGGGCGGCATGTTACGACCCGTGCGGCCGAACGTGCCGATCATGCGGTCGTCCCCGCCGCATCGGCGCGCTGCCGCGCCGCGGCCACGGCCTCAGGCGGCAGGTCCAGCGGCCACAGGTCTGCGCGCAGGACGATGCCATCGCCGGGCAGCAGCGGCGATGTGACGACGAGCGCGTGGCTGCCGCCGACCAGGAACGCCTGGTGCTTGGCCGCGAAGGTGCCGCCCACCTCGCGCGGCTTGCCGTCGCCGACGAGTTGCACCGTGAAGGTGCGGTTGCGGACCTTGCCGTAGTGCTTCTGCTCGGTGATCCCGACCACCGGCAGCAGGTGTTCCTCGCCCTCGATCGCGAGACAGCGCGCCAGCTCGGCGCGCCGTCCGGTGTGGCGCGCGAAGAACCACAAGGACGCCGGCAGCACCAACAGGAACACCGCACCCATCAGCCCGGTCATCGCCCAGCGCGAACCGAGTGAGGTGGCGGCCCACGAGAACACGAAGTCCTGCGGCGCGTCGGGTCGCACGCGCACCGTCGTCGGGGCGTGGTCGTCGACCTCGAGCAACGTCGAGAACTCGATCGTGCCCTCCTGCCAGCCGCCCTGGTCCAGGCGGAAACCGACCTTGCCGCGGTAGGTCGGCAGCATCCCCAGCCGGCTCTGCACGCGACCGCGGAACTCCGCCGGCACCTCGATCGCCTGCGGATCGTCCCACAACGCCGCGTCGTGGCGCAGTTCGCCGACCCACTTCTGCATCAGCAACCCACCGCCGACCAGCATGGCGAGCGTCAAGACCCGCAGCACCCAGGCACCGACGGTGCGCCGGCCGACGTAGCCGCGCACGACGCGATACGGGCCTGGCGGCAGGAACGGTCCGGGAGCGACACGGCCGGCAGGCGCATCGGGCATCCCGTCGACGATAGCACGGCGGCGCGGTGACCAGGATCGGAACGAGACCCCTGGCGCAACGGCGGTGCGCCCCGCACGCTGCTCGCGCCCCATGCCGACCCGACGCCGCCGCCCGTTCCTCGCCTCGCTGGCGCTCACCGGCCTCGCGGCCTGCAGCTCCGGTGGCTCCAGCGAGCCGCCGCCGCCATCGCCCGTCGAACGCACGTTCGCGCTCGGCTTCGCCAGCACGCCGCCGGTGCTGACGACGCAGTCCGTGCTGCAGGGCATCGACCTGTGGAGCCCGCGCGCCGAGTACGTCGTCGTCCACGAGGAGCTGCCGTGGACCGACCTGCTCGCCGGCATGACGCCCGAAGCGATCCTGCAGCGCGACAAGGTCGACCTGATCGACTACCTGCGCCAGCGCGGGCTCGGGCTCTACTTCCTGCTCGACCTGACCGACGGCCTGTCGCGCGCCGAGGAAGCGCCGCAACTGCGCACGCTCGGCCGCAGCCTCGCCGAACCGGCCGTGCAGGCCGTCGCGCGCGCCTACGCGCTCGCGGTCGTGGCGATGCTGCAGCCCGAGTTCCTCGGCTGCGCGGCCGAGACCAACCTGATCCGCCGCGGCGCGCCGCCGACGCTGTACCAGGCCGTCGTCACGACGGCGAACGCGATCGCGCAGGACGTCCTGGCGTTGCCGGCGCGACCGACTCTCTACTACAGCGTCCAGGTCGAGACCGCGTGGGGCCTGTTCACCAGCGAGCCCTACCTCGGCATCGCCCAGGACGTCGCCGACTTCCCGTTCGCCGAGCAGCTCGGGCTGTCGTCGTATCCGTACTTCGTCTACGCGACGCCCGGCGACATCCCCGACGACTACTACAGCCGCATCGTCGCCGAGGCCGGCCTGCCGGCGTTCGTCGCCGAGGGCGGCTGGGCCAGCTCGTCGGTCGGCCTCGGCGCGTCGTCCGAGGCGCTGCAGGCCGACTACCTCGTGCGCCAGGTCGAGCTGCTCGACGGCATCCACGCGACCGCTTGGCTGCACCTGCTGTTCGCCGACCCCGACCTGACGCAGTGGCCGCAGCCGCAGCCGCCGAACCTCGCCAACTTCACGACCACCGGCCTGTGCCGCAGCGACTTCACGGCGAAGCCGGCGCTGGCCGTGTGGGACGAAGCGTTCGCGCGGCCGCTGGTGCGCTGAGCGCGTCGTCGTCAGCGGGGCCGCCCGAGCAGCACGCGCGCGCGGCCCTGCATCGGCAGCGCCACTTCGTCGACCGCGAGCCCGAGCTGGTCGCCGAGTTCGGCGAGGTGGCGCATCCACGGCTTGTAGGGCAGGCCGTTGTCCGAGCAGCACGGCACGATCGCGAACGGCCGGCGGTGCGCGGCCGCATACTCGACGATGATCCGCGTCGCGCCGTCGGGATGCATGCCGACCAGCAGGTCGCAACCGCACGGCTCGTCGAGCGTGAACTTGCGTTCGGCGTACGGCACGTCGTCGTGCTTCCACCGCGTGTCGAACGTCAACGCGTCGACGCCGCGCGCGCGCAGCGCCGCGTTGAGGCGGCCCTGGCCGCCGGCGATGTCGTAGGCCTGCCGGCAGCCGGGGAAGTGCCGCGTGACGAGGTCGGCGAACAGGTCGAAGCGGCGCTTGTCGGCCACGGCGGAACGATCGCGCGGCGGCCCGCCGCGGTCAATGTCGGCAGCCCCCACGCTCCAGCGCAGCGCAGCGGTAAGCTGCGCGCCCCATGGCCCGCACCTTCGCCCTCGTGCTGGCGCTCGGCGCAACTGCTTCCGCGCAGGCCCCCGACGCCACCTTCCGCCCCGCCCACCTGTTCGGCAGCCACATGGTGGTGCCGGTCGGCGACCTGCCGATCTGGGGCTTCGGCCCGCCCGGTGCCAAGGTCGCGATCGCGGCGTCGTGGGGCGCCGACGCCGAGGCGACGATCGCCGCGGACGGCCATTGGCGCGGCACGCTGCGCGTCACGGACGGCAACGGGCCGCAGACCGTGACGCTGCGCTGCGGCGACGCGACCGTGTCGCTCGACGACGTCCTGGTCGGCGACGTCTGGCTCGGCTCGGGCCAATCGAACATGGAGATGCCGGTCGGCAAGGGCTGGTTCACCGGCGTCGTCGACTGCGAGCGCGAGATCGCGACCGCCAACCACCCCGAGCTGCGGCTGTTCACGGTCGCGCGCGGCACCGCCGGCACGCCGCGCGACGACGTCGACGGCCAGTGGCAGGTCTGCTCGCCGGCGACCGTCGGCACGTTCTCGGCGGCGGCCTACTTCTTCGGCCGCGAACTGCAGGCGCACGGCCACCGCCCGCTCGGCCTCGTCGTCTCGTCGTGGGGCGGCACGGTCGCCGAGGCGTGGACCAGCGCCGACGGGCTCGCCGACTTCCCGGAGTTCGCGGCGACGATCGCCCAGGTGCGCGCACCGAGCACGCCGCGCGAAGCGCAGCTCACCGCGTTCTGGCGCGCCGTCGCCGCGGCGCCGAACGGGGCAGTGCGCGACGTCGAGGTCCCCGAGCTGTGGTCCCGCAGCGACCTCGCCCACTTCGACGGCGTCGCGACCTACACGCGCACCGTGACGCTCCCGCCCGCGTTCCGCGGCCAGGACCTGTGGCTCGAACTCGGCGCGCTCGACGACATGGACACGACCACCTGGAACGGCCGCCGCATCGGCGGCTTCCAGGACGACGGTGCCTGGAGCACCGAGCGCCGCTATGCGATCGCCGCCGCCGACAACCGCGACGTTGAGGCGCAGCTCACCGTGCGCGTCGTCGACACCGGCGGCGAAGGCGGCTTCTCGGCCGACGCAGCCGCGGTGCGCCTCGTGCTCGCCAGCGACCCGACGCAGACGCTGCCGCTCGCCGGCACCTGGCAACGCACCTGTGGCGCCGCGATGGCCGACCTGCCGCCGTGGCCGCGCGAGGCCAACAACCCCAACCGCGCGACCGTGCTGCACAACGCGATGATCGCGCCACTCGCGCCGTTCCCGTTCACCGGCGCGATCTGGTACCAGGGCGAAGCCAACCGCGGCCGCGCCGCCCAGTACGCGCGGCTGATGCCGGCGCTGGTCCGCGACTGGCGCCGCGCGTTCGCCCGCGAACTGCCGTTCTACTGCGTGCAGATCGCGCCGTACGACTACGCCGGCGATCCCGCGGACCTCACGCCGGAGCTGCGCGAGGCCCAGGGTGCGCTGCTCGCGCTGCCGCACACCGGGATGGCGATCACGCTCGACTGCGGCGACGCCCACGACATCCACCCCGCCGACAAGCAAACCGTCGGCAAGCGCCTGGCACTGCTGGCGCTCGCCGACCACTACGGCGAATCCATCGCGTGCAGCGGGCCGACCGTCCGCGACGTCGCCCTCGCCGGCGCCGCGCTCCGCGTCACGTTCGACCACGCCGAGGGCCTGGCCCTGGCGAACGACGGCGCCGGCTTCGAACTCGCCGGCAGCGACGGCCGCTTCGTCCCAGCGCAGGCCATGCTCGACGGCGACGCTATCGTGCTGACCGCCGACGGCGTCCCCACACCCTGGCACGTCCGCTACGCCTGGGCGCCGACGCCTGGCTGGTCGCTGCGCAATGCCGCTGGACTACCAGCAGGCCCATTTCGCGCCACGGTGCGATAACACCTCGCCCCAACCTCCTCCGCTTCCGTCTCTATCTTCTCTTCCCCCTTCTCTTCTCTCTTCTGGTTCTGGTTCTGGTTCTGGTTCTTCTCTGTGGTCTCTGTGTTCTCTGTGTTT
>CAYMRG010000214.1:0-8486 GCA_964392555.1 uncultured candidatus Brocadiaceae bacterium | reverse complement strand
TGGCACTCGAAGCGGTCGCGCGGCTGTCGCGACCGGGCAACCGGCCGCGCTGGCTGCCGTGGGCGGGGTTCGGCCTCGGCATCCCATTCGCCGCCGGCCCCGCGGTCACCACGCTGCTGGCCAGCGGCCTCGCGCTGGTGCTGCTGTGGCGGATCGCCGCGCGCGACGACGGCGAACCGCGGGTCGTGCGCGCGCTGCCCGGCATCCTGCTGCTCGCGGCGCTCGTCGGCGGCACCATGGCGTGGCTCGATCCGTTCGCGCTGCTGTTCGCACAGCCGGCGGCGCTCGAGCCCGTGCACGTGCTCGCCGCGCATCGACCGCCCGAACTCGGCCTCGACGCCGCGGCGCTGATGCGGCTGCCCGGACCGGTCGTGCTGCTGTTCGCGGCGCTCGGGCTGCTGCGCCAGCAACGTCACGCGCGGCTGTCGCTGTGGCTCGGGGTCGCCGTGCTCGGCGCCGTGCCGACGCTGTTGTCGATCTGCGTGCCGATGCCGGCCGGCTTCGCCGCCTGGCTGGCGCCGCGCATGCTGTCGGCGGTCTCCTGGTGGCTGTCGCTGTTCGCCGTGACCGTGCTCGGCAGCGCCGGCCTCGACGACTTCCTCGAACTGCCGATGCGGCGCCGGTCGGCGCTGCCCTGGCTGCTCGCGCTGACCGTCGGCGTCGTGCCGGTGGTGCTCGCGTTCGGCGCCAGTGCGCCGGCCTGCGAGTGGCCGCTGACCGGCTCGTTCGTCTTGATGGCGCTGCTGCTGCCGCTGTGGCGCAAGGTCGGCATCCTGCGCTTCAAGAACGTGCTCGCGACCGTCACCGTGATGGCGCTCGCGGTGCCGGCGCTGCAGATCCTGCCGATCGAGGCGCCGATCACCAGCAGCCCGGCGCCGCTGGCCGAGGTCGAGCCGAGCGACTACGCGGCGGTGCTGCGCGCGCTGGCGCGGCGCCCGTGGTGGCACTACTCGGGGCTCGCGTTCGCCGTGGTCGCGGCCGGCGCCTGGGCCCTGTCCGCCTGGCGGCGCAACCAGAAGGCCAGTCCGACGCCGAGCGCGGCGAAGGCCGCCATCACGAAGAAGGCGCGGTCGCCCCAGCGCTCGTAGACCCAGCCGCCGAGCAGCGCCGCGGCCACCATGCCGACGCCCGACGTCGCGGCGCCGAGCAGGCCCTGCGCGGTCGCCCGCTGGTGCGGCGCCGTGCGCCGTTCGAGCGCGCGCATCGAGCCGAGGTAGGTGCAGGCGAAGCTCAGCGCGTGCAGCCAGTTGACGGCCAGCAGCAGCGGCACCGACACGGTCGCGCCGATCACCAGCCAGCGGACCACCGCCCCGGCGCCGCCGATCAGCAGCAGCGTCGTCGGCCGCAGCCGATCGAACCAGCCGCGCGCCAGCCAGAACAGCGCGATCTCGGCGACGATGCCCTCGGCCCACAGCACACCGGCGGTGCCCTTGCCGATGCCGTGGTCGGCCCAGTGCAGCGTCGACAGGTTGTAGTAGGTCGCGTGGCTGCCCTGGATCAGCGCCGCCGCGGCCAGCAGCAGCGCGAACGGCCCGCTGCGCAGCAACGCGCCGAGCGGCGCGCGTTCGCCGGGCGCCGCCGGCACGCCGTCGCCGCGCGGCAGCCCGAACGCGGCCGTGCCCGTCAGCGCGAGGCCGATCGCGAGCAGCGTGAACACCAGCGTCGCCGGCGTGTGTTCGAGCGCCTGCCCGACCGCGAGGATCACCACCAGGAACGACAGCGAGCCGATCATCCGCACGCGGCCGTAGGCGAAGCCGTGGCGGCTCGCGCACTGCAGCGCGTGGGCGTCGAGGATCGGATGCATCGGCGAGTAGCAGAGGCCGAAGACGAACGCGCACGTCCACAGCCACCACAGCGACGAGCCGAGCGTGAACAGCAGGAAGCCACCGCACGCCGCCCACGCGAGCCCGCGCAGCATCCGCGCCGGGCGGCCGGTGCGGTCGACGCGCTGCGCCCACAGCGGCCCGGCCAGCGTCCGCGCGATCGTCTGCGCCGCCAGCACGATCGTCACCTGCTCCTTGTCGAGGCCGCGCACGTCGTGCAGCCAGACCGGAAAGAACTGCATGTAGACGCCGAGCACGGCGAAGGACGCCGCGTAGAACACGGCGAGTCCGGTCCACGGACGCAGGTCGGAGGCGGCGCTAGCCCGCATGGCTCACCAGGCGGCGGGTTGACGCGGCGGCGGTCACCGCGGCATCGTGCCGGCGCAGGCACCGCGAAGCTACCGCTGCACGAACACGCCGTCGTTCTCGGCGGCGATCCGGCGCAGCAGGTCGGCGCCCTTGCCGGAGCCCGTGAACACGGTGTTGATGCGGACGCGGGCGTAGCGGTTGGCTTCGCGCAGCATCTTCGCCACCTGCTCGACGTCCTGCACGCCGGCGGTCGGCTCGCCGTCGCTCAGCAGGAACATCTCGTCGATCGTCGTCGCGACCTCGCTGCCGTAGCGCTGCGCCCCGGACTGCAGCGCCTCGGCGAGCCCTTCGTAGAGGTTGGTCGGGCCGTGCGGCCGCAGCCGCGCCAGCAGCTCGCCGAGCGACCGCAGGCTGCCGGCGCCTGGCCGGATCGGCGTCTCGGTCCAGCGCCGCGCGCGGTCGGCGAACGTCAGCAGCACGTAGCGCGATTCGGCCGGCATCGCCTGCGCGGCCAGCAGGATCTGCTCCTTCGCCGCCTCGAGGCGCGAGTCGCTGCGCGGTCGCGACGCGCCATCGGCTGCGGTGCCGTTGGCCGCTTCCTGCATGCTACCGCTGGTGTCGATGACGAACGCGATCGACTGCCCGGTGACCGGCACGCCGAAAAACGCGGCGCTGGTGCCGCCGGCGTGTTCGCGCTTCAGCGTCGCCGGCACGACGATCCGATCCTGCTCGCGTTCCCAGAACTCGCGCCAGCCGGTGAGGTCGTCGGCCGACAGCAGCGTGCCGGTCATCGCCCGCAGCAGCGTCCACGCGCGGTTGGTCCGCAGGCCCGCCGCCTGCTTGTTGACCGCGACCACGAGCGCGTCGATCGGCGCCTTCTTCGGATCGAGCGCGTCGATCAGCAGCGGGATCTGCGCCTTGTCGGGAAACCGCTCGACGAGGTCGAACAGCTCCATGTCGGCACGCCAGCCGCACCGACCGAAGCGCCCGAGCGCCGCCGTCACGGCGGCCGCGCGCACCTCCGGTCCGACGTCCTCGCCGCCTTTGGCCAGGATGCCGAGCACGGCGCGCACCAGCGCCTGCACGACCACCGGGTGGCGTTCGCGCGGCAGCACCTCGGTCAACCGCGGCAGGCTGACGGCGCGCTTCTGGAACTCGATCGCCTCCGCCGCCGCCAGCCGCACGCGCGGTTCCTCGTCGCCGAGCGCCGCCTCGATCGTGCTGCGGAACACCGGCAGCCCGCGCATGCCGAGCAGCCGCAGCGCCGCCACGCGCCGCGCCGGCCCGACCACCAGCCCGTCGCCGTTGACGGCCTCGGCCCGCGGCTGCAGGTCGGCGAGCAGCGGCGCGCGTTCGCCGGCGGCCGCGCGCAACACGACGAACCAGGCATTCTGCGACTCGGTCCGCATCATCGACCAGTGGCCGATCTCGCGCAGTTCGAGCGATTCCGGCGCCAGGAACGCGCCGTCGAGCCCGCTCGCGCAGACGCCGAGCACGGCGTCGGCGAGGTCGGCGGTGGCCCGCGACTCGGCGACGTAGAGCAGCTTCTGCAGCTCGTCGAGGTGCGTCAGGCGGTCCTGGTCGCGGTCCTCGACGACGCCGGCGCGGCGCGCGGCGGCGACGTAGGACGGCTGCAGGTTGGCGCCGCGGTGCAGCAGGCCGTGCGGACCGAGTCGGCCGGCTTCGTAGTCGGCCGTCCACAGCCGGATCGCGCGCGCCGCGTCGGCCGCAGGGTCGCCGCCGGCGGCCTGTTGCGCCGGCGCAAGGGTCACCGCGACCAGCGCGACGATCGCCAGGCGCGCGCCGCGGCCCCGGGCCGGCGGCGCTGGAGGAAGAGTGGATGGACGCATGCCGCCGGGAAGGTGCGGACCAGGGGGTGCCGCCAGCGTAGCGACAAACCGCGCACCGCGGGATGCCCACCCTCGCGCCCCGCCGGCGAACCCTTCCGCGCAGCGCGACCGTCTGCGAGACTCCCGGCCCATGGGCCTCCGCCACCTCGCCACGGTGCTGCTCGGTGCCACCGTCTCCGCCGCCGCACAGACGCCGCCGCCGGCCTTCGCGTTCGCCGCGCCCCCGCTGTCGGGCGCGTTCGCCAACCTGCTCGGCGATCGCCTGGCACTGCAGCGGACCGGCGACGCGCTGACCGCCGACGGCAGCCTCGATGGCCAGAACGTGCAGCTGCGCGGCACGGCGGGCGGTGCCGGCTTCACCGGCGACCTCACGCGCGCGGCCGCGGCCGCGGGCCCTTGCACCGGCACGCTGACCGGCGAATGCCTCGTGCTGCGCAGCGGCACCGCCGAATGGCGGCTGTGGCCCGAGCTGCCGCTCGACCCGACGCTCGCCGACCTCGGCACCCCGGACATCGACGCGAACCGCGCCTGGACGATCGCGGTCTACCTCGACGGCGACAACAGCCTCGAGGCCGACGCGCTGCGCGACCTGCTCGAGATGCAGGCCGGCATGCCGGCGAACGGCTGCGAGGTCGTCGCCCTGGTCGACCGCCGCAGCGATCCCGACGACGGCCCCGACGACTGGTCCGATACGCGCGTGCTGCGCATCCGCCCCGGCAGCGACGGGCTGTTCGACACGCTCGGCCCCACCGTCGAACGCGACCTCGCCGACCCGGCGACGCTGGCGAGCTTCGTCACCGGTGTGTTCCGCAAGTTCCCGGCGCCCCACCATGCGGTGTTCCTGTGGGACCACGGCCGCGGCTGGGCCGGCATCTGCAACGATGACGGCGGTGTCCCCGACGCCGAGCTGCACCTCGCCGGTGTCCGCGACGGGCTGCGGACGGCGCTGCAGGCGAGCGGCATGCTGAAGCTCGACCTGGTCGCGTTCGACGCCTGCCTGATGGCGCAGCTCGACGTCGCCCTGGCCGTCCACGACCTCGCCGACACGATGCTCGCGTCGGAAGCGATCGTGCCTGGCACCGGCTATCCCTACACCAAGGTGCTGCCGCTGTTCGCCGGCGGACGCAGCGCGCGCGCGATCGTGCAGACGATCGTCGGCGAGTACGGCCAGTTCTCGGACGACGCGTTCGATTCGGGCTCGACGCTGGCGGCCTTCGACCTCGCCAAGGCGCCCGCGGTGGCCGCAGCGGTCGACGCGCTGGCCGGCCAGGCGCTCGCCGCCTGCGACACGCAGTGGCAGGCGATCGCCCGCGCGCTGTTCTTCGCCGAGTGCTACCAGGCGCGCGCCGAACGGATCGACGACGAAGCGGCCGCCAGCTGCGATCTGCTCGACCTCGCGGCGCGCCTGCGCGGCGTGCCCGGCATCGACGATCCGGCCATCGCCGCCGTCAACGACGCCGTCGCCGCGCTGCTGCTCGGCCGCTACAGCGGCGCCGAGCGCACGCTCAGCCACGGTCTGGCGATCTACGCGCCGCACCGCTCGGGGCAGTTCCATGCCGAGTACCTGGCGACACCGCTCGGCCGCGGCAGCCGCTGGCCGCAGCTGCTGCAGCGCGTGCACGAACTCGCCGACCGCGACCAGAGCCCGATCACGCTCGGCGACTTCCGCCAGCTCGACGCCCTCGGCAACGCCGCGACCAGCGCGCACCCGTTCGGCGGCGATCGCGTGCTGTTCACCGCCACCGGCAATGCGCTGGTCGAGGTCCAGGCGCGCACCTGGGAACGCGACGAAGGCAGCAACCAGTGGCTGATGCTGCGCGCGGAGCTGGTCACCGACCCGCTGTGGCCGGCGCGCTGGGCGACCGCGGCCGCCGCCGATCTGGTCGACCTCGTGATGCCGCAGTTCACCGACGGCCGCAACGAGCTGTTCTTCGAACTCGGTGGCTTCGAGTTCGCGATCACCGACGGCACGCTGCTGACCCACGGCTCGCTCGACCTCGCCACGCCGTCGATGCAGGCGCCGATCATGGCCATCGCCCGCTTCACCGCGAAGGCGACCGGCGCGACGATGCTCGTGCAGTGCTCGTTCGATCGCATCGAATGGCGGCTCGTCGGCCTGCAGCCGATCGTGCCGCCCGGCGCGACGGTCGTGCCGCGCGCGCCCGTGCCGGCGATTGGCGACACGTTCGAGTTCTGGTTGATGACGCACGGCGACGACGGCAGCGACGGCGGCGTGTTCACGCCGCCCTTGACCTGGAGCGCCCAGGGCCTGCACCTGCAGGCCGAACCCGACACGCCGGGCACGCACCGGCTCGAGCTGGTCGCGCGCGGTATGCAGGGCCGCACCGCCACCGCCAGCCACGACTACGAAGTCGAGGCCAACCCGGATCTGCAGGCGTGGGCCGACAGCTGGCAGGGTTTCGATCCGGCGACGCTGGTCGGCACGTGGCAGCAGTTCAAGGTCACCGGGCCGCAGCAGTACCAGGATCTGCGCACGACCTGCGAGGTCACCGCGACCGACGCCAGCAACCTGTTCACCGTGCTCGCCAAGGGCGGCCCCGAAGGCGACGAGTACGAGCTCCACCCGCTGTGGTTCTTCGAGTGGCGCGGCCTGCCGTGCCTGCGCGTCGTCACGCAGATCGCCGACGGGCAGAAGTACGGCTGGTACGGCCCCGCGCGCATCGGCGAGAAGGACGGCAAGCCGTTCCTGGCGATGAAGGCGTTGAACGCGTCCGGCGTGGTCTGGGAATGGAGGAAGCTGTGAGCACCCGTTCCACCACCGCGCTCGCCGCGCTGCTGACCCTCGCCGCCTGCGCGTCGCGGCCCGAATACGCCGTGTTCCCGCCGCTGGCGGCCCCCCCCCCCGGCGAACGCGTCGCCCGCGACCACTTCTCGCTGCTCGTGCCGCACGGCTGGCAGGTCGTCGACGACGAGCGCGACGCGCTGTGGGCCCGCGAGGACCCGCCGCCCAACGGCCGCTGGCGCGTCTACCGGTCGCTGCGCGCGCAGCACATCGCGTTCGGCCCGGTCGCCCCCGGCGTCGACGTCGGCGCGCTGGCGCTGGCGCAGCTCCGCCAGCAGCACGCCGACGACGACCTGGTCGTCGCCGAGTCCGGCCGGACCCAGCTCGCCGAACGCGACGCCTGGTTCGTGCGCGGGCGCATCCGCGGCGGATCGGCCGAGCTGTTCCTCGACGTGCTCGAGTTCCTGGTGCCCTGCGACGGCTCCGCGCTGTGGCTGTCGTGCCAGGTTCCGGCCGGCCAGCTCGAAGCGTCGCGCCAGGGCTTCGCCGCGCTCGCGGCGTCGCTGCAGACCGACCTCGCGCCGCCGAGTTCGTCGGTCGGTGTCGAGAACGCGCTCGCCGGCGGCCGCCTCGCGATCCGCCCACCGTCCGGCTGGGAGACCCTGACCGCCGGCGAGGGGACGATCGCGGCGTTCGCTTCGGCCGACGGCGCGAGCCGCTGCGAGGTCGCGACCGAGCCGCACGGCGACGGCCTCGCCGCGCTCGCCGCGCGCTACGTCGCCGACCATGCCGCCACCTGGCCGGACCTGCGCGTGCTCGCGATCGACCGTTCGCCGGCCGGCGATCGACCGCGCCTGCGCCTGTGCAGCGTCTACCGCGGCGAGCACGGCGCGCTGGTCGTCGACGCCACCTGGTGCGACACCGGCACCGGCCTCGATCGCGTGCAGTTCGTCGTGCCGGTGGCCGACTACCCAGCCCTCCGCGCGAAGATCGACGACAGCCTCGCCTCGCTGCGGTGGCGTTGATCGTTCGCGGTCGCGCCGCGGCGGGAACGGTCGCGCCGCGGCGGGAACTCGCGCAGGGCCTTGCGTCGGGCGCGTGCTGCGCCGATAACCGCGCCTGACCACATGGGGGCGATCGGCTTCGACCGGATGCCGACTCGACCTGGGTGGCGCGCCGAGGGCCAGGCACCTCGTAAATCCGACTGGACAAACTCAAGTGCCAACACGCACTACTCCCTCGCTGCCTAAGAACTAGGTAACGACGCCCAGCACCCCTCGCCTGCGGGGGTGCGAGGCGACACACAGCAGGCTGGTCGCCACGTGGCTGCTCGGCCCATCGGCGACGAGACACAGTCGAGCTGGCTGCTGCGCATCCTGTTCGTCGGAGACGCAGCGGCGACACCAAACGACGGACTACGCGCGTAGAGGCCCAGGACGGAGCATCTCGGGACGCGGGTTCGATTCCCGCCGCCTCCACCATTCCGCGCTTCGCGCGGAATGGGTGGTGGCGGCGGGAATCAGGATTCCGCGGCGCGCTGCGGAGCAGCGCGACGCGGCAATCGGCGATTCCCCGCCCACGACTAGCTTGAGGGCGACGGGGAGGCATCACGCAGCCGCGGGGAGGTGGTGGCGGCGGGAAGCAGGGCCGCGGCGTGCTGCGCAGCAGCGCGGCGCGGTAATCGGCGATTCCCTGGCCCCGACTAACTTGCGGGCGACGGGGAGGCATCGCGCAGCCGCGGGGAGGTGGTGGCGGCGGGAA
>CAYMRG010000213.1:1191-8512 GCA_964392555.1 uncultured candidatus Brocadiaceae bacterium | reverse complement strand
TGGATCACCAAGGCCGCGTTCGGCCGCAACCAGGGTTATCGGCCGTACACCAACGACACGACCGACAGCTACGCGGACATCCCGGACGTCTACCACTACTCCGGTCGCATGCCGAGCGGCAATGCGTCGACCTACTACTACGTGCCGGACAACATCCGCGCGCGCGTCAACGTCGACGGCACGGAGCGTCACGGCTACAGCGACGGCAGCAGCGGCACCAACCCGTATCCGTACGCGCTCGCCGACTTCTTCAACCACGCGATGCGCTACCCGGACGAGCTGGCGCTGTGGCAGAACCGCGTCAAGGCCGTCGAGGATCGCGAACAGGCGATCGCCGCGGCGAAGGCCTCCGGCACGACGCCGCCGCCGGAACTCGACGACATGTCCAAGGAGCCGACCTTCCGGTTGCTGCTCGAGGACATGTGCACTTCCCCGGCGAAGTACCACAACGCGCTGATGATCAACCTGCACGGCGAGCTGCTGCCGATGCCGGCGCTGCGCAACTACAGCGACGCGGCGAAGGAGCCGGTCGGCCACCCGAACGAGCGCGTCGTCGTCCACCCGGAGGAGCTGCGCACCAGGAACAAGGAGGGCGGCGCCACCGATGACCTCGCGCTCCGCGTCTACGCCTACCGTACCAATGCACGCGAATCGGCCACGCCCGATCGCATGAGCGAACCGCTGATCGTGGAGATCATGGGCGTGAACCTGGTGGACGCCGCCAACCCGGGCAAGATCGACACGTCGGTCGCGACGATCCAGAAGCTGGCGGGCGGCGTGCCGGTGAGCGGCAACTCCAACTTCGATACCAACTTCACGACGCCGAAGCACAGCACCGATTCCCCGGTGCTCACCGAGGAGATGTACTACACGATGGAGTTCGTGCCGGTCGGCCCGGGGCAACCGGAAGCCTTCACGCGCTTCTACCTCTACAACACGCCGCTGATCGCGCCGATCCAGCCCGACAACCGCGGCCTGCCGGTCACCAATCGCGGTGAACTCTACTGGATGCCGTACGTGCCCAGCCCGGTCAAGTCGGTCTCCGGCGCTCCCGATTTCGAGAACTACAACCTCGGACGCCAGGATGCCAACGCGGCGAAGAACACCGCCCGCTGGCGCATCACGGTGCGGCAGGCGTCGTTGACCTCGGGCCGGTTCGTCCAGGCCAACACCGGCACGACGTACGACCCGCCCGGTGACGTGCTTCTCAAGATCCGCACGCGCATCGGCTCTGGCGTGATGTCGGGCAGCGACGATTGGAAGTCGAGCGGGACCCTGTACCCGACACCGATCCAGCAAGACAACCTGTCGGTCACCTACGCCTGGTGGACCGACAGCCTGGAAGACGTTCCCTTCACGGAGCGTGCCCAGTTCAACGGCGATCCGCGTTACGAGCCGTACAAGGACTGCTTCGCCGGCGCCGTCGACTTCCCCAACGCCTACAACTGGTACCACAGCCAGCTCACCGGCACCACCCCGACCGCGGTGTCGGACTTCACGACCATCACGGCGGGCAACCTGGCGAACCGCTGGAGCAACGCGATGACCGCCGACGTGCCGCGCTACTTCGAGCTGCTGCGCACCGCGCTGGTCAAGAGCGCGGTCGTCTACACGACGTTGACCGGCTACTCGTACTACTACCTCGGGATCGGCAACGACATCGGCTACGACTCGGCCAACGGCTACGCGAACTCGATCCCGAGCAACATGCGGCCGCACGGCTCGCCGGGCACCAACGGCTACATCAACACGATCATCGGCGCGCGCAAGTTCGTGCGCTCGAGTGCATCGACTGGCTACTGGTGGGGCATCCCATGGCTGGGCGAGCTCTACCCCGACGACGCGGCTTCGGTCGCGGCCTGGACGAGCACCGCGTCGGGCGGCATGCGCGGCAACCTGCCGGCCGGCACGTCGGGCGGCGAGTTCTACCAGGCCAACTGCAGCGGCGTCTACTCGGGCAGCACGCGCACGTCGTTCGGCACGACGATCAGCGACTTCCT
This sequence comes from uncultured candidatus Brocadiaceae bacterium, assembly GCA_964392555.1. Lineage (GTDB taxonomy): Bacteria > Planctomycetota > UBA1135 > UBA1135 > UBA2386 > CAYMRG01. Next base: position 6,512 of record CAYMRG010000213.1, on the reverse strand, counting down.
GCAGCGCACCGCCGGCAACGGCTGCACGTGCTTCTTCAACATCGGCACGTCGTCGTCGTCGTTCCACCACACCAGTTCGTCCGGCAACGGCACGCTGACGACGGTCGGCACCGAGCTGGCTACCAACTACAACATGGCGATGCCGTCGGCGGCGCCGATCACGCGCCCGTTCGGGCTGACCTGGAGCGGCGGCACCGGCGAGCAGTGGAGCCTCGCGCCGTACGCGACCAAGAACAACGCCTCGTTGTACCGGACCTACTACACCCACAGCGCCGGCATCGGCTCGGGTCTCGTCAAGCTGTCCGACAACGCCAACACGTCGGCGGCGTACATCGTCGTCAACGGCATCAGCAACGCGGTCGACAACGGCACGACCTTCATCTCGAAGTTCGCGATGCTGTCGCTGGTGCACTCGTTCTTCGAGGCCGGCAGCACGACCAACACGCTGCGCATCCCGCAGTTGCCGCGTCTCGAGATCGAGTCGCCGACCGACATCACGGAGCTGAACAACCCGAGCTCGATCCCCGTGCAGTACGGCGTGTCGTGGACGCGCGGGGACGGCCTGCCCTACTCGGCCAGCGGCACCTTCTCGGAGAATGAGGCGGTGCTCGAGTACGTGCTGATGTACTCGAACGACGGCGGCGCCAACTGGACCTACCTCCAGGACAACACGCCGGCGACGCCGGGTGAGCGGCCGTCGTCGACCTACATCGTGAACGACGCGGGCGCGGGCATGGAAACCTACCCATGGGACGTGTCGGACACCGGCCGCTTCCAGGAAGGCAGCTACATCCTGCGCGCCGACTGCTACCGCGCGGGTGCGTCGGTCCACTACTCGTACCACAAGACCAAGATCTTCATCCAGCGGTGAGCAACATGGACCGCCAACTCCGATCTGCGGCGGCGTCGCGCGACGCCGCCGGTTTCAGCCTCATCGAGGTGATCATCGCCGCGATGTTGCTCAGCGTGATGATCCTCGCGGTGACGTCGCTGGCGCAGTCCGGCGGCGATGCCCAGGATTATGCGCGACGTCTCAATCGCGTCACCGAGATCACCCAGGAGGTCGTCGACCGCATGCGGCTCGAGATGGTGTCGAGCGTCCGCATGTTCGGCAACGACACCGAGGGCAATGGCAATCGGGCGAAGTTCGACCTCACGGGCGCGCCGACGCCGCTGCCCGGCCTGCGACTGCCGTCGATCACGGCGAACGCCTCGCTGCAGCCGGACACGGTCGGGCTGCAGATCACCGGCAACTCCCTGTTCTTCGCCAAGCTGTCGTGGAGCGATCGGTTCCGCTGCACGAGCGGGCAGGAGTACATGGTCGACGTCTTCCGCTGGTCGTACTACTACCTGACGCCCGAGGGCGGCGGTCCGACGAACGGTTCGGCGATCGGCCTGAACATGGTCCGGGTCGTCAGCGAGCCGCTGGTCGACGGTTCGGCGATCGACGGCATCGACGACGCGACCGACCGCGCCGAGGTGCTGATGCACCTGGTGGGTGGCACGCCGGACGCGAACGGCGACAGCCACGACGTGTGCCAGGTGGTCTGGTTGCGCGGCAGCTCGCCGACCGCGACCGGCACGTTCCGGCAGATCGACGACAGCGACGGATCGCTCAGCAACACCCCGATCGGTACGCGGCCCACGCCGTGGTCGGTGCTGCGCGCCGACGCGGCGGTCAGCGGCATACTCTCGTACCGGCACCAGTCGGTCGCGACGAACTACTCCCTGCCCTCGTTCGGCGTCGGCAAGTACAGCGTGTCGTCGAACAGCGGCAGCGGTTTCCCGCACGGCTTCGAGGTCCAGGTGGTGGGACCGAGTTCGGCGCGGCAGATCCTCCTGCACCTCGTGCTGGCCAGCACCAACCGGAACGGCCAGGTCGCGTGGAGCGCGATGCAGGTGGTGGTCGACGCCCGCGACCTCTGAACGCGACCGGGGTGGTGGGCCGACTCCCTGGCCCGCGACCTCGGTCCGGGATATTTTGCCGAGTCGACGGGCCGGTACGGCTTGGCCCAGCGGCGCCTCACGGGTCCCGGGGATTGATCTCCGCTCCGGTTCTCCCTACCGTGCTCGCCCCTTCGGCCCCCAGCCCAGCAGCAAGACCCCATGGAACAGAGTCTCCCGCAGGAGCTCGTCAAGCAGGTCGGCGGATCCTTCCGCCTCACCGCCCTGTTGCAGAAGCGCGTCCGCGAACTGGTGCGCGGCCAGAAGCCGCTGTTCGAGACCCGCGAGCGCAACTTCATCAAGATCGCCAGCGAGGAACTGAAGCGCGGTCTGATCGAGCTGGTCCCCGACGAGGACCAGGGCCCGGCGCGCCTCGAGGTGTGAGCCTGATCGCGACCCGGTCGGCGGCTGGCTCGCGCGGTAGGTGCGAACCTCAGCCCTGCGCGCGGCGCTCGGCTTCGATCGTCTCGATGGCCTGCAGCAGTTCCTCGGGGGAGTGCGCGACGCCGCGGTTCGCGGTGCCGACCGTCAGGTAGGCGGTCGGTGACGCGCTGACCGGATACCCGCTGCGCTGCAGCAGGATCGGGTCGTGGCGCGGGTCGAGCATCTGCACGATGCGCGACGGCACGTAGGTCGAGAGCGCGGCCCGGCGCAGCGCGACCGACGCGGCATCGTCGCGATCGCCGACGATCGTCAGGAACAACGGCTCGTAGAAGATCAGGTCGACGGCGCGACCGAAGCCGGCCACGTAGTAGCCGTACTCCTTGTAGTCGGTCGCGAACGACTCGAGCGCGGCGATCGCCTCGTCGTAGAACTCCCGCCGTCTGGACAGGTACGAGAGGCGCACCAGCGATTCGGCCATCGTCGCGTTGTCGAGGATCGAGCGGTTGCGGCGCCGCATCGAGCCCTGCTGGCCGGGTTCGTGCAGGATGTCGTAGAAGCCGCCGTTCGGCGCCTTGTGGCGCGCGATCGTGCGTTCGGCGATCGCCTCGGCGGGCAGCAGCAGGTCCGCGTCGCCGGTGTGCTGCGACGCGTCGATCAGCGCGCGGATCAGGTGCGCCTGGTCGCCGAGCATGCCGGGCAGGTGGTAGGTGCCGTCCCAGTAGTGGAACACGTCCTGCCCGTCGTAGAGGTTCTCCATGACGAACCGCAGCGTCGCGATCGCCTGGGCCCGCCATTCGGGGCGGTCGAGGACCGCGGCGGCCTTCAGCAGGCTCTGGATCGTCAGCGCGTTGGCGTGGCTGTAGACGGTCCGATCGAGCGACGGCGGCTCGCGGTGACGGCGTTCGGCGAGGTCGCAGACGAAGTAGTCGGCGTCGCCGTCCTGACTGCCGGCGAACGCGCCGGTGTGTTCGTCGCGCATGACCTGCATCATCCAGCCGACGATGCCCTCGGCGGCGCGGCCGTAGGCCTCCTTGCCGAACACCTGGTAGCCCTCGAGGTAGGCGCGCAGCACCAGGGCGTTCTGGTCGAGCAGCTTCTCGTAGTTGGGCGTGTGCCAGTCGGGCGTCCGCGAGAAGCGGAAGAAGCCGCCTTCGACGAAGTCGTGCAGGGGGCTCTCCAGCATGCGATCGAGCGTCAGCACGACCACTTCCCGCATGCGTTCGTCGCGGCGCTTGCTGACCTGGACGAGCGCGAAGTCGAGCGCTTCGGGGTGGGGGAACTTGCTGCCCTCGCCGAAGCCGCCGTAGCGGTGGTCGAACTTCTCGTAGATCGCGTCGGTGATGTCGTCGACCATCTCGCGGCGCAGTCGGCCGGGCTGGACGGTCGGGCGATCGGTGCGGTGCGACCACATCTCGCGCAGGCCGCGCTGGATGTCGTGCTTGTCCCTCTGCCAGGCGGTGCGGACGCGTTCGATCTGCCGGCGCAGCTGCTCGGCGGTCAGGAAGTTGTCGTGCGCGATCAGCTCGCCCTCGGGCGTCAGCCAGGCGATCGTCGGCCAGCCGCCGGTGCCGTAGCGCTGGTTGATGTCGGGGCGGCGTTCGGCGTCGACGTGCACCGGGATGAAGCTCTCGCCGACCGCCTGCACGACCTGCGGATCGGCGAAGCTCGTCGCCAGCAGTTCGCGGCAGAACTGGCACCAGGGTGCCGTGATCACCATCAGCACGAGGCGGTCGCCAGCCGCCGCCGCCCGGAAGGTGGCCGGCTCCAGGTGCTGCCAACGAATCGTGTCGGTCATGGTGGCGCTGGTGGTCGGGCTGTCGCCCGGTGTCGGGGCTATCGTCGCGGCGCGGCCCGCCGCTGCAACCCGCCCGCCGTGGCGGGCGACTCTCAGAGCCCGAGAGAGGATCCTCTCGAAGGCTCGGTGCGGCCCCGCAGGCGGCCGCCAAGCGGCGTTTTGAGAGGCCGGATCATGTATTCCGGCCTCTCAGTCGTCGGCGCGCGGCGACTCGGCGCCGCTTGCGCCCTTCTTCGCGCGCGGCTGGAACGCGCCGAAGCCGTCGCCGCCACCGTCCCCGAGGCCGAAGCCATCGAGTGTCGGCTGGCGGATCTCGGTGCGCTGCGGCTGCGTCGCCTTGTCGCTCGGGGTGAAAGGCACGCGCGGCACGTCGGCCCACAGCGTCTCGAGCGCGTAGTACTCGCGCGCCTCCGGCAGGAACAGGTGCACGACGACGTCGTCGAAATCGAGCAGCACCCAGTTGGACTCCTCGGTCTCCATGCCGCCGGTGTTGCGTCGACGTCGGCCGCGCAGCGCCTTGCTCTCGGCGTCGAGTTCCTTGGCCACGGCCTGGCCCTGGCGCGTGCTCTGCACGGTCGCGATGACGAAGTAGTCGGCGATCACGAGCGGGCCGGACACGTCGAGGATGACGATGTCCTTGGCCTGGCGTTCATCGAGCAGGCGCGCGATGTGCAGCGCCAGCTCCTTGGTCTCGGGATCGGGGTTGGACTTGGCTCGGGGCAGGGATTCCGCTGGGGTGCTCAATGCTCGTTCTCGAAGGGGCGCCGCTCGGCGGGAGCGGCGTTCGAGCCGCAAGGATAGCGCAAGCGGGGCAGGGGGTAACCCCCGGAACGCCTTCCGGCGGTCCCGGACGAGGCTTCACGCCGTGCCGGCGGGTTCTTCGCCGGCGGCTCGCTGCCGATGTCGCCGCTGCGGGCGGACGCGGCGGCGATCGGCCCAGCCGCCGATTGCTTCGATCGCCGCGGTGGAAGGCTCCCGCGTGCGGCGTCCTGGCGATCGTTGAACCTGGTCGGCCTGAAGTCGTCTCGCCCGCAGGGCGAGCCGACCCAAGGTAGACGCCGCCGCGGGGCTGGATGCGTAGCTCACCGCGGTTGAAGGAACCCGCGTAGCGGCGTCCTGGCGATGTCTGAAGTCGTCTCGCCGGCAGGGCGAGCCGACCCAAGGTAGACGCCGCCGCGGGGCTGGATGCGTAGCTCAC
>CAYMRG010000213.1:0-1091 GCA_964392555.1 uncultured candidatus Brocadiaceae bacterium | reverse complement strand
GCGGTTGAAGGAACCCGCGTAGCGGCGTCCTGGCGATGTCTGAAGTCGTCTCGCCCGCAGGGCGAGCCGACTTCAGAGCGTCTGCGCCGTCTTGAACAGCGGCAGCGCGATCAGCGACGCGATCGTCATCAACTTCATCAGGATGTTGATCGACGGGCCGGCCGTGTCCTTGAAGGGGTCGCCGACCGTGTCACCGGTGACAGCCGCCTTGTGCACGTCGCTGCCCTTGCCGCCGAGGTGGCCCGCCTCGATGTACTTCTTGGCGTTGTCCCAGGCGCCACCGGCGTTGGCCATGAACAGCGCCATCATGACGCCGGCGCCGGTCGAGCCGGCGAGCATGCCGCCGACCGCCGCCTTGCCGATGACCATGCCGAGGGCGACCGGCGCGATGATCGCGAGCAGGCCGGGGACGACCATCTCGCGCAGCGCGCCCTTGGTCGAGATCTCGACGCAGCGCGCGTAGTCGGCCTTGCCGCCGGTGCCTTCCTTGAGGCCCGGGATCTCGCGGAACTGGCGGCGCACCTCCTCGACCATCGCGTTGGCGGCCTTGCCGACGGCCTTCATCGCCATCGACGAGAACACGAAAGGCAGCATCGAGCCGATCAGCAGGCCCATGACGACGTTGGCGTTCTCGAGGCTGAGGTTGCACTGGGCCGCGACCTTGTAGGCGGAGAACAGCGCCAGCGCGGTCAGCGCGGCCGAACCGATCGCGAAGCCCTTGCCGATCGCCGCGGTGGTGTTGCCGGTCGCGTCGAGCGAATCGGTGCGCTTGCGGACCTCGGGCGGCTGGTGCGACATCTCGGCGAGACCGCCGGCGTTGTCGGCGACCGGGCCGTAGGCATCGACGCCCAGCGAGATGCCGAGCGTGCTCAGCATGCCGACCGCGGCGACGCAGATGCCATACATGCCCGCGAGGTAGTTGCAGAGCCAGATCGCCATCGCCAGCAGGATGGTCGGGATCCAGGTCGACGCCATGCCGGTCGCGAGGCCGTGGATGATGTTGGTCGCGGCGCCGGTCTTCGACTGCTGCGCGATCGTCTGCGCCGGGGCCATCTTCTCCGAGGTGTAGTACTCGGTCACCTTGCCGATCG
>CAYMRG010000212.1:0-8528 GCA_964392555.1 uncultured candidatus Brocadiaceae bacterium | reverse complement strand
AGGCCGCGGCCAAGGGCCTCGCGCTGACCGCGACCTGGCACGACGCCGCGCCGATGCTGATCGCCGCCGACTGCGGGCGCATCCGGCAGATCCTCGTCAACCTGATCGGCAACGCGATCAAGTTCACGAGCCGCGGCACCGTTCGCCTGGAGGTCGCGACGCTCGCGCGCACGGCCAGCGAGGTCCAGGTGCAGTTCGCGGTCGTCGACTCCGGCATCGGCATCGAACCGGCGCGGCTGGCGCGCCTGTTCCAGAAGTTCGTGCAGGCCGACAGCTCGACGACGCGGCGCTTCGGCGGTTCGGGGCTCGGCCTGTCGATCTGCCGCAAGCTCGCCGAGCTGATGGGCGGCACGGTCGACCTGACCAGCGAACCCGGGGTCGGCACGACCGCGACGTTCGTCGCGACGTTCGCGCTGGCCGGCGAAGCCGGGCCGGCCCCGTGCACGCAGGACGCGGTCGCCGTGCGCCCCAACCTGCGCGTGCTGCTCGCCGAGGACAACCCGATCAACCAGAAGGTCGCGACGCGCATGCTGCAGAAGCTCGGCTGCAACGTCGACCTCGCCACCGATGGCGGCGAAGCCGTGCGGCTCGCCAGCAAGGCGGCGTACGACCTCGTCCTGATGGACTGCCAGATGCCCGAGATGGACGGCTACGAGGCGACGGCGCGGATCCGCGCGCTGCCGGACGGCCACGGCCGCATGCCGATCGTCGCGATGACCGCGAACGCGATGACCATCGACCGCGACCGCTGCCTCCACGCCGGCATGGACGATCACCTGCCGAAGCCGATCCATCTCTCGGCGCTGGCCGCAGCGCTAAGCCGGTGGACCGACCCCGCGTCCTGACGGATCAACGACGCAGCAGGATGCGGTGCAAGCGCGTGAAGTTGCCGGTGGCGATGGTGCCGTTGGCGAACGTCAGCGTCGCGATGGCGACGCGCACGCCGGCCAGGCCGACGTCGTTCGGCACCGGCAGCAGCAGCGGCGAGTTCACCGGCACCGGCGTCGGCGAGACGAGCAGGCCCCAGCCGCCGGCGAGGTACCAGCCGTACGGGATCACCGGCACCTGGCCGTCGAGGAAGCCGAGGAAGTAGAACGAGTCCGCCGCCGGCCCCGTGACGGTGTAGGTGAACACCGACCCGGGCTGCGACGTGCCGGTCACGGTCATGTCCCACTGGCAGAACTCGTAGGCACCCATGTCCGGCAGCGGCACGCCGACCAGCGCGTGGTCGAGGATGCGCGAGTTCTCGTCATGGTCCTCGAGCGCGACGAACGCCTGCAGCAGGTCGGCGACACCGAGGCACGGCGACGTCGCCTGCAGGTGCAGATCGCCGTTGCCCGGCGCGACGAACTGCGGATCGACGTCGAGGTTGCCGTTGCTGCCGGCGAACCCGCCGTCGCAGAACAGGACCTGACCGCCGCCGCCCGCGCCGAAGCCGACGAAGTTGGTGGCGTTCGCCCAGACGATCGCGTTGACGACGCTGCCGGTCCAGGCCGTCTCGCGACGGATGCCGCTGCCGCAGCCGTCGACCGTGGCGTGGGTCAGCAGGTGGTCGCCGGCCACCAGGTGGACGCCGATGCCACCGCAGCCCCAGACGATCGCGTTGGCGACCGTGCCCGCGGTGTCGTCGAGCACGAGGCCGCGGTCGTAGGCGCGGTCGACGCGCAGCGAACGGATCGTCACCGCGTGGCTCGAGCACGTCAGCCCCGGCACGAACCCCGAACCGGCGTAGCGGATCCGCGCGTGCTCGACCAGCGACGCCGTCGCGCCGGCCTGGTAGTAGACGCCGCGCCACGCGCCGGGCTGACCGACGGTCGCGCCGTCACCGGCCGTGTCGCCGCCGAACTCGTCGTCGCGCAGTTCGGTGAAGACGACCGGCTCGTAGGCCGTGCCGAGCAGGTTCATCGCGCCATCGACGACGACCTGGTAGGCATTGGTGAACTTGAGTACGACGCCCTGCTCGATCGTCAGAGTCGCGCCGGACACCACGTTGAGGTTGTCGGCCATCACGATCGCGCTGCCGAGCACCGACTCGGGCCCGACCGTCGTCGGCGCGGCGACGCTGGCCGTCGTCACGCGCAGGAAGTTGCCGACGTTGCCGCTGGCCGTGTTGGTGCGGAACCCCGGCAGCGCCGTGAACGGCGCGGCCTCGACGGCATTGCCGCCGTTGCCGGTGAACGTGCAGTCCTCGACGATCGGGAAGCTGTTGCCGTTCAGGTTCATGCCGTGCGTGTAGCAGTCGCGCACGACGCTGTTGCGGAACGTCGGGTTCGCGGCGACCAGGTGCACGTTGCTGACGAAGCCGTTGCCGGCATAGCGGATGTCGGCGTGCTCGAGCACGCTCGCGGCCGAACCGGCGGTGAACACGATGCCGCGCCAGGCCGCCGACTGGCCGACGCTCGGCCCGTCGTTGTTGGTGTCACCGCCGGCGCTGTCGTCGCGGAAGTCGGTGAACACCACCGGTGCCGCCGCCGTGCCGTTGGCCAGCAACGTGCCGTCGATCGTCACCTGGTCGCCGCCGTTCATCAGCTTGACGACGATGCCAGGGCCGAGCGTCAGCGTCGTGCCGGCGGCGACCGCCACGCCGGTGTCGACCGCGATCGCGCCGCCGAGCTGGCAGGTCGCGTCGAGCGCCAGCGACGCCGTCAGGCTGGCGGTGGTCACGCGAGCGATGTTCCGACCGTTGCCGGTCGCCGAGTTCCCTGTCCAATTGGCGAGCCCGGCCAACGGCACGGCCTCGGCCGCGTTGCCGCCGTTGTCGGCGAACGTGCAACCGGTCACGGTCGGGAACGAATTGCCGTTGCAGTTCAGGCCGTGCGTGTAGCAATCGCGCACGACGCAATCGACGAGTCTCGGGTTCGCTCCGATCAGGTGCAGGTTGCTGACGAAGCCGCTGCCGCCGTAGCGCACGTCGGTATGCGTCAGCACGCTCGCACTCGCGCCCGAGGTGAAGACGATGCCGCGCCACCCCGTCGGCGCGCCGCTGCTGGGTCCATCGCCGTTGGTGTCGCCGCCGGCGCTGTCGTCACGGAAATCGGTGAACACCACCGGCGACGCCGCGGTGCCGTTGGCCAGCAAGGTGCCATCGATCGTCACCTGGTCGCCGCCGTTCATCAGCTTGACGACCATCCCGGGACCGAGCGTCAGCGTCGCACCCGCGTTGACCACCACGCCGGCGTCGATCGTGATCGCGCCGCCGATCTGGCAGCTCGCATCGAGCGCCAGCGACGTCGTCACACCGGCGGTGGTCACGCGCGCGAAGTTGCCGCCGTTGCCGCTGGCCGTGTTGCCCGACCAGCTGGCCAGGTTCGCCAGGACGACGCCTTCGATCGCGTTGCCGCCGTTGCCGGTGAACGTGCAGCCGGTCACGACCGGCAGCGAGCTGCCGCCGCAGAACATGCCGTGCGTGTAGCAGTCGCGGACCACGCAATCGGCGAACGTCGGGTTGCAGCCGATCAGGTGCAGGTTCGACACGAAGCCCGAGCCACCGTAGCGCACGTCGGCGTGATGCAGCGCGCTGGCGCCCGCCGTGCCGTTGAATACGATGCCGCGCCACGCCGTCGGCGCGCCGACGCTCGGTCCGTCGCCGTTGGTGTCGCCGCCGGCGCTGTCGTCGCGGATGTCGGTGAAGACGACCGGATTCGCAGCGGTGCCGTTGGCGACCAACGTGCCGTCGATCGTGAACTGCAGCCCGCCGTTGGTGAACTTGAAGATCACGCCTTCCGGCAGGGTCAGCGTCTGGCCGGCCGCGACCGAGATCCCGCCCGTCACGTGGTAGACGCCGGCGGCGAGGGTCCCTGACAGCGCGCCGCTGATCGGGGTCTGCGCGGGAAGCGTGAGGAGAAGGAACGGGGACAGAGTGGCGGCTGCGGCGCCGCGCCGCAGCGAGGAGGCATGGACCATGGTTGCTCCGAGTCGTGTGGTGACCGTCGGATAGGTCCGCGCCACCGGCTCGAAATCCGCCCGAAGCCCTGCCCACCGGGGCACCTGTGGCCACGCGGCATCCCCCAACGAGCCCACGCCACGACATTCGCGACGCGGTCTGGCGATCGCGCAAGCGTCCACGTACCGTCCCGACCGAGCATGGCGCCCATCGACAACCCGACCGAGAAGGACGCACCGGAGAAGAGCCTCCCGCCACCGTGGGACCGGATCTTCTCGCTGGCCACCCGCACGTTCGTGTGGGTCCTGCTGATCGCCGTCATCTACCTGCTGCGGCCGTTCTTCCTGCTGATCTTCCTGACGTTCGTCTTCGCCTACATCCAGGCGCACGGCGTCGAAGGCCTCGCCCACCGCATCAAGAAGCGACCGGTCCGCGTGACGATCGTCGCCCTGGTGTTCCTCGGCACGCTGCTGGCGACCGGCTTCACGCTGGTGCCGCAGGTGCAGGAACAGGCCGCGACGTTCCTGCGCAACAAGGACAAGTACGTCGCCGACGCCGACGAGGAACTGCACAAGTTCCTGATCAAGTACCCGTCGCTCTACCAGGCGGCGGCCAAGCACGGCAACACGCTCAGCGAAGGGCCGAACCTGTTCGAACAGACGCCGACGTCGCCGCGACCGACCCAGCCAGGGACGGTCCCGGCACCGCAGCGTCACGAGCCGGCGAGGAGCGAAGGCGAACCGGCGAACACCAACGGCGAGACGCCGACGACGCAGGCGCCATCGGGGCCATCGACCGTGCAGGGGCCGAACGCGCCGCAGGGACCGCAGACGCCGCCGAATCCGCCGAATCCGCAGGGCACCGCGCCGAACGGCGCCGGCGAACCGACCGCGGCGCAGCAGCCGCCCGCGCCGAAGCCGATGCCGCAGCTGCACCTCGTGCGCGACTTCATCCAGCGCTTCACCGAGTCGCTGGCCAACAACCCGATCGAGATCAGCCAGTCGGTGCTGGGGTTCGCGTCGTCGTTCCTGCTGTCGCTGCTGTTCTCGTTCCTGATCGTGCTCGACCTGCAGAAGATCCAGCGCGGCATCCAGGGCCTGTCGAACACCAAGATCGGCTTCATCTACGACGAGGTCGCCGACAACATCGCCGGCTTCGGCCGCGTGCTCGGCCGCGCGCTCGAAGCGCAGCTGTTCATCGCGATCTGCAACACGATCCTGACCGCGATCGGCGTCTGGATGATGGGCCTGCCGAACCTGCTGGTGCTGTCGGCGGTGGTGTTCTTCTGCAGCTTCATCCCGGTCGTCGGCACGATCATCAGCTCGGTGCCGATCTGCCTGCTGGCGCTGCAGGCCGGCGGCGTCACGTCGCTGCTGCTCGCGATCCTGCTGATCTGCGTCATCCACGCGCTCGAGACCTACGTGCTCAACCCGCAGATCTACGGCCACCACATGCACATGAACCCGGTGCTCGTGCTGATCGTGCTGACGATCGGCGGCAAGCTGTTCGGCGTGTGGGGTCTCGTGCTCGGCATCCCGATCGTCAACTACGTGTTCCGCCACGCGATCCGGCGGCGCGGCGATCGGCCGGTCGAGGCGTGAGGCTCAGACCATCGCGAACGGATCGCGATCGCGCCTGCTGATGCGGACGTCGAGATCCTTGCCGAAGGCCAGGGCGAGCCGCTTCTTCAGCACCGGCAGGTAACCGCGCTCGGTGTTGCTGTGGCCGGCGAGCAGCACGACCGAACCTTCGGCGAGCGCGTCGAGCGCGTCGTGGTGCGACATCTCGCCGGTCAGCACGGCATCGGCGCCGACGCCGCGCACGATGCTGCCGCCGGCGCCGGCCGCGACCGCGATCGTGCGCACCTTCGCCGGCATCAGCGGCGGCCGCGCGACGGTCAGCCGCGCGACGCCGAGATGGCGCTTGGCGCGCCGCACCAGCTCCGCGAACGGCAGCGGCTTCGGCAGCCGGACCAGGCGGCCGAAGTCGCCTTCGCCGCACGGCCGCAGCTCGTCGGGCTCGGCGCCGCCGAGCACGCCCTCGGCGAGCCAGTCGGCCAGCCCGCCGCCGGCCGCGTCGAGCGCCGTGTGCGGCGAATAGACGGCGAGGCCGGCCGCGATCGCCTCGAGCAGCACGCGCTGACGGCCGTGCTCGTGCGACAGCTTGCGCAGCGGCTTGAAGATCGGCGGATGGTAGGCGACGACGAGCTGCGCCTTCGCCGCCGCGGCCTCGGCGACCACGGCGTCGGTCAGGTCGATCGTCAGCATCACCCGCGCCACGCGCCGCACGCGCCGCGGCGCGACCAGCAGGCCGGTGTTGTCCCATTCGGCCGCGAGTTCGAGCGGCGCGATCTCGTGCAGGATGTCGGCGACTTCGGCCAACGACGGGGCTCTTTCGCTCATGGCTTGCTCACGATGCGCCGGCGCTGACGACCACCAGGCGATCGGGATGCAGCTGGCGCTCGGCGACCTCGCGGACCTGCTCGGCGGTGATCGCGCGGATCGTGTCGGGGTAACGTTCGAGGAAGTCGAAGCCGAGCTGGAAACGCCGCGCTCGGATCGCGAACGCGGCGAGGTTGCTGTTGCGTTCGAGGGCGAACACGAAGCTGCCGGTCAGGTAGTCCTTGACGTCCTGCAGCTCCGTCTCGGCCGGCGGCTCGCTGCGGATCCGGCGGATCTCGTCGAGGAAGCCGTCGATCGCGCGCTGGCGATGCTCCGGCGACGTGCCGATGTAGGCCGTGAACGTGCCCGGCTCCTCGCCGGCGCTCGGCGTGACGCCGGCGCTGACCGCGTAGCACAGCCCCTGCTCGTCGCGCAGCTTGCGCGAGCAGCGCGACGTGAACCCCGGGCCGGTGCCGAGCACGTGGTCCATCACCGACAGCGCGTAGAAGTCGGGGTCGGTGCGGCGGATGCCGAGGTGCCCGAGGTAGACGTGGACCTGCTCGCGCGGCATCGGCAGATGCACGTCGCGCCCGCCGGCGCCGATCGTCACGACCGGCATCGACGGATGCTCCGGCGGCTTGCCGCGGAACTTCGCGAACGCCTTCTCGAGCAGATCGAGCGTCCGCTGCGGGTCGTCGGGGCCGGCCGCGGCGACGTAGCCGCCCGCCGGGCGGAACCAGTCGTCGTGGAACCCGCGCAGGTCCTTCGGCCGCAGCGCCGCGACGCTCTTGGCCGTGCCGTGCGGCGGCCGGCCCAGCGGATGCTCGCCGTAGACCTCCTTGCGGAAGCGCCGCACCGCGACCGCGCGCGGGTCGTCCTCTTCGGCGCGGATCTCGGTCAGGATCTCGCCCTGCACGCGCCGGACCTCGCGCCCGGGGAACGTCGGCTCCAGCACCAGCTCGCGCAGCAGGTCGACGGCGCCCTTCTGCGAGCTCGCCGGCGACATCACGACGCCGCCGCGGTGGTTGCCTTCGAGCGACGCGCCGAGGTTCTCGGCGGCGGTCGCCAGCTCGAGCGCGTCGTAGGCGCGCGTGCCCTCGTCGAGGCAGTCGCCGACCAGGTTGGCGAGCCCCGGCTTCGCCGCCGGTTCGTCGCCCGGCCGCACCTCGAGCGAGACCACCGTGGCGAACGTCTGCACGCGCGGGTTGTGGATCGCGAGCAGGGTCAGGCCCGAATCGAGCTGCCGCTCGGCGACGTGGAGGCGCACGCTCATGCGCGCCCTCCGGCCCGGCGACCCTTCGGCCCGGCGCCAGCCTTCGCCTTCGCCTTGGTCTTGGTTTTGTCCTTGGCCTTGGTCTTGGCTTTGTTCTTGGCCTTGGTCTTCGCTTCGTCCTTGCGCTTGCCCGCAGGCTTCGCCCTGCCAACCGTCGCCGACTCGGCCTTCGCCCGGCGCTTGCGCGCGGCGCCGCCCCGCTCCTTCGCCTTGCGGCCGCCGGCGTCGCCGCCGGCTGCGTTCGCCGGCACCGCCCAGACGATCGCCGCGCGACGGAAGTCGAGGTAGCGCGCCGCGACCTCGCGCAGCTCCTTCGGCTCGAGCGAGTCGTAGGTCGGCAGGACCTTCGCCAGCGTCGCATAGCCGTCCGGCGTGCCCGCCTCGAAGCGCGCGACCTTCATCGCCATGTCGAGCACCGCCTCGTCCTGGAACAGGAACGACGCGCGGATCTGCGTGCGGATGCGCTGCAGGTCGGCCTTGGCGATGCCGTCCTCGATCGTCGAACGGATCGCCTCGCGGATCCGTCGCTCGACGCGCGCCGGATCGGCGCCGTCGCGCAGTTCGCACAGCACGAACAGCGCGCCCGGATCCTGCCGCGTCTCGTTCATCACGCTGACGTCGGTCACCAGCTCCTCGTCGAGCACGAGCTGCTTGTAGAGCCGGCTGTTCTTGCTGTTGCCGAGGTCGTGCGCGATCAGGTCGAGCGCGTAGTCGTCGCGTTCGCCCATCCGGCAGGTCGGGAAGCCGATGCACAGCCGCGTCACCGAGTGCGGCGTGCGCAGCTCGGCGCGCCGCTCGCCCTGCGGCGCCGGTTCGCGCAACGGCGCGCCGCGCTCCTCGGCGCGCGGGATCGAACCGAACAGCTCGCGGATCCGCTGCGCGGTGCGCCGCCGGTCGATCGCGCCGACGACGACCAGGAAGGCGCGGTTCGGCCCGTAGTTGCGTTCGTAGTAGGCGCGCATCTGCTGCGCCGACAGCCGTTCGAGGTCCT
>CAYMRG010000211.1:4668-8552 GCA_964392555.1 uncultured candidatus Brocadiaceae bacterium | reverse complement strand
CCGCCTTGAGGAACACCTCGGGCATGATCACGGCCGAACCGACGTTGAGCCAGACGCCGTGGTCGAGCTTGCCGACGGTGTCGGCGATCGACCAGAAGTCGCGCTGCGTCGCGGCGCCGAGCGCGGCACCGTCGAGATCCGGATCCATGTGCGTGATGTCGCAGCCGAATGCGACGTGCACGGTCGCCGGGATGCCGAGCCGCGCCGCCTCGGCGAACACCGAGAGGTGGCGGTACGGCAGATCGTCGTCGAGGATCTGCCGGCCGATCGCCTCGCCGAAGCCTTCGCCGCGATCGGCCGCGCGCTTGGCCGCGCCGTTGAGCGCGGTCAGCGTCTCGCGCCAGAAGCCGAACGACCCGTCGGGCAGGTTCTGCGCGACGTCCTCGCTGGTGGCGCCCTGGAAGGCCGTCTCCCAGTCGTGGATCGCCGATGCGCCGTTGGTCGCGACGTGCGTCAGGAAGCCGCGCCGCATCAGGTCGATCAGCAGCGGCGACAGCCCGACCTTCAGCACGTGCGCGCCGAGCGACACGCCCACCTGCCGCCCCTGCTGCCGCGCCGTGACGATGCGGTCGACGACCAGCTTCAGCGCCTTGCTCCCGTAGATGTCCGGCAGGGCCTCGAACCAGCCGAGGAAGCCCTCGACCGGCGGCAGGACCTTGGCGAAGTCGTCCTTCTTGACGAGGTTCTTGCGCTCGGCGAGCGGACGGATGCGCAGCGGGCCGGCGCCAGACTCGCGCGATGCACCCCGCACAGGCAGCGGGCGCGCGCCGGGCGTCGGTTGCGGCGGTTGGGGCTTCTTGGGCATCGGCAGCCCGGCATCGTGCAGGACGGGCGGGTTCCGGTCCAGCGCGGGGCGTTGGCGCCGTGGCACCGCGACCACGCGGCGGGTGTCAGCCGTCGCGGCGCGGGCCATCGGGGCCGGCCGCGGCCCGTTCCGGCAGCGCCGCCAGCACGGCGCGCTTCTCGGCGTCGGTCATCTGCCACCACTGCGAGATCTCGCGCACCGTGCGGTGGCACGCCGTGCACTGCGCGCGGGCGGCGTCGAGCGTGCAGATGCGCAGGCACGGCGAGAACGGCGGGTCCCCCGGCTTGCCGGCACCGTCGCTCACCGCAGGCTCCGCCGCGCCGCGTCGGTGCGCTGGCCGATGCCTTCCTTGGTGAGCAGCGCGACCAGCATCTCCTGGTTGGTCTGCCGCGCGAAGTCGACCTCGGCATCGGTCGCGCCGACCAGGTGGAACAGGTCGACACGGCCCGACGCGAGGTCGAACGCCTGCGCGTAGTGCTTGGGCTGCTCGACGAGCAGCCAGCGGATCGCGCTGTCGAAGCTCGGCGTGATCGAGTGGTTCAACGGCACGCGGTTGCCGTACTCGAGCAGCTCCGCGCCCTGGTAGGTGCCGACCGCGACCAGCAGCTCGTAGGCCATCAGGTTGTGCAGCAGCGGCACGGCCCAATCGGCTGCCTCGGTCGCCTCGACGACGAGTTCGAAACCGAGGCCGGAGAACCCCGACGGATCGCGACCGGGCCGGTCGAGGTTCCACGGGTTGCTGAGGCCCGAGGTGACGTAGAGCCAGCTCGCGCGGTCGACGCTGGGCGGGCACGCGAACACGCCGTGGTTCAGCCAGCCGGGGTGCGGCTGTTTGCCGAAGCGCTCGAACACGCGCGGCCCGGCCGAGAACACGCCGCCGCCGAGATTGCCGAACAGGCTGCGGTAGACGCGTTCTTCGCGGTCGGTCCAGACCGACTCGAACCATTGGGCGAACTGGGCATCGGGCATGCGGGCGACCTCGCGGGGGCGAACACGCTACCACGCCCCCTGGCGAACGGCCACGCCATGACGCACCGGCCCTGTGCCCGCCGCGGCTACTTGCAGCAGCTCGTGCCGCAGGTGCCCATGCCGGCCTCGACGGCCTTGGCGATCGCCTCCGCCTCGGCGACGAGCTGCTCCCGCGTCATGGCGCCGCTCCGCTTCAGCGTGACGCCGCAGGCGGCCGTGTAGGCGCCGTCCTTCATGCAGATCGGGATCGTCACGTCGAGGTCACCGCCCTGCTCCATGACCACCTGCTTGCCCGACTTCACGACCTGCATGTCCTCGGGGTCCGAGGGCTTGCCGCGACGGTCCGCCGAGGTGCTGGCGCACGCGACCATGCCACTGGCGCCCGCCGGCGTGCAGTGCACCGAGAGGCGCGTGCAGCCCGGGTGCGAGGTGGCGACGCTCTCGATCACGGTCTGCGGGTCACAGCAGGTCGCCCCACCCGTCGAGTGGCAGGCGGAGAGGCTCAGCAGGGGCAGGAGAAGGAACGACAGGAAGGTGAGTCGCATGGTTCGATACCTCGTAAGCGGCGCAGTGTAGCTGGGTGCCCCCGCCAGCGAAACGCCGCATTCCGGCTGATCCGCTCGCGACAGGATCCTGTCGCGCCGCGCCACGGCCTGCGAGACTCGCGACCATGAGGCACGCGGCCCACCCGTGAAGCGAACCGAACGAGCCGACCGCATCCAGGCGATCCTCGACGCGCACTTCCCGGCGCCGGCGATCCCGCTGGACCATCGCGATCCGTTCTCGCTGCTGGTCGCGGTCGTGTTGTCGGCGCAGTGCACCGATGTCCGCGTCAACGCCGTCACGCCCGGCCTGTTCGCGCGCGCGGCGACGCCGGCGGCGATGGCGGAACTGCCCGAGGCGACGATCCGCGCGCTGATCCGCCCGTGCGGCCTGTCGCCGCAGAAGGCGAAGGCGCTGCGCGGCCTGGCGCAGCGGCTGCGCGACGAGCACGGCAGCGAGGTACCGCCCGACCTCGCCGTGCTCGAGACGTTGCCCGGCGTCGGCCACAAGACCGCCAGCGTCGTGATGGCACAGGCGTTCGGCGTGCCGACCTTCCCGGTCGACACCCACATCCACCGCTGCGCCGGGCGCTGGGGCCTGTCGAACGGCAGCACGGTCGCGCGCACCGAGCGCGACCTGATGCGCGCGTTCCCGCGCGAACACTGGAACAAGCTGCACCTGCAGATCATCTGGTTCGGCCGCACGCACTGCCCGGCGCTGCGCCACGACCCGGACCGCTGCCCGATCTGCTCGTGGGCGATGCCCAAGGCAGCGCGGGCCGCGGCCAGACGACGGCCGCGTCGCCGCGGCCCCGCGTCATGACGCCCCCACCGCGCCCGCACCTCGCCCGCCGCATCGCCGCAGCGCTCGGCCTGCGCCGCAGCATCGTCGGCGCGCTGGCGATGTCGGTGCTGGTCGGCATGGGCGAGCAGCTGTCGGAGCGCTTCCTGCCGATCTACCTGCTGGCGCTCGGCGCCGGCATCGCGTGGCCCGGTCTGCTGCAGGCGCTGCACAACGTCGTCGGCGCGCTCTACGCCTACCCCGGCGGCTGGCTCGCCGAGCGCTACGGCATAAAGCGATCGCTCGGGCTGTTCAACCTGCTGGCGATCGCCGGCTACCTGTTCGTGATCCTGGTGCCGAGCTGGCAGGCGGTCGTCGTCGGCTCGCTGGTGTTCCTGTCGTGGTCGTCGATCTCGCTGCCGGCGACGATGGGGCTCGTCGCCAAGGCGCTGCCGAAGCAGAAGCACGTCATGGGCGTCTCGCTGCACTCGCTGGTACGACGCATCCCGAAGGCGCTCGGCCCGGTCGTCGGCGGCGCCTGCATCGACGTCTGGGGCAAGGTCGACGGCGTCCGCATCGCCTTCGGCTTCGCGATCGCGATGGCGCTGCTGTCGCTGTTCCTGCAGCACGCGCTGATCGAGGACGACCGGCCGGATCCCGAGGCACGGCCGGATCCGAGCCCGTTCCGACTGTTCCGCTCGTTCTCGCCCGAGCTGAAGAACCTGTTCGTCGCCGACCTGCTGATCCGCTTTTGCGAGCAGATCCCGTACGCCTACGTGACCATCTG
>CAYMRG010000211.1:0-4568 GCA_964392555.1 uncultured candidatus Brocadiaceae bacterium | reverse complement strand
GTCGCCGGCCACGCCACCGCGCACGTCACCGGCACGCAGTTCGGGCTGCTGACGACGATCGAGATGATCACGGCGATCCTCTGCTACATCCCGGTCGCGCACCTCGCCGACCGCTTCGGCAAGAAGCCGTTCGTGCTCGCGACGTTCGTCAACTTCACGCTGTTCCCGGCGGTGCTGTTCTTCAGCCGCAGCTTCGCCATGCTGGTCGTCGCGTTCGCCGTCCGCGGGCTCAAGGAGTTCGGCGAACCGACGCGCAAGGCGCTGATCCTCCAGCTCGCGCCCGAGGACCGCAAGGCGGCCGCGTTCGGCGCCTACTACCTGTTCCGCGACACCACGATCGCGCTGGCCGCCGGCCTCGGCGCCCTGCTGTGGCGGATCGACCCCGCGGCCAACCTGTGGGTCGCCTGCGGCTGCGGGGTGGCGGGCGCACTCTGGTTCGCACGCTTCGGCAGATCGGTGTGAACGCTACACTGCGCTCGCGATGACCTCCCGCCTCGTCCTCGAGCTGACCCACCGCTACCTCGAACCGCACCGCCACTACCACACGCTCGAGCACATCGCTGCGATGCTGCACGCCGGCCGCGCGGCGCCGCTCGACGACGTGCAAACGATGGCGGTCTGGTTCCACGACGCGGTCTACGACCCGCGCAGCAAGACCAACGAGGCCGACAGCGCGGTCCTCGCCGGCGAACGGCTGCGCGCGGCGGGCTGGAGCGCCGCCGACGTCGACCGCGTGCAGCGCATCGTGCTCGACACCCAGCACCACCGACCGACCGCGCCCGGCAGCGACGTCGTGCTCGACCTCGACCTGATGTCGCTGGCAGCGCCGTGGGACGAGTTCGCGCGCAATACGGACCGCATCCGCGCCGAGTATGCGCACGTCGCCGACGCGGACTTCACCGCCGGCCGCCGCGCGTTCTTCACGACGATGCTGCAGCGCGAACGGCTGTTCTGGTCGCCGTTCGGCGCGGCCTGGGAAGCGCCAGCGCGCGCCAACCTGCGGCGCGCGGCAGGCGGCTGAATTGCGCGGGTCGGTGGGATAGCCTCGCCGTCCGTCAGACAGCGCGCCGGGACCATGCTCGAAGACGCCAACCGTTTCGCCGTCGTCCGCGACCTCAGGACCCTGTTCGAAACCGCGCGCCGGGAAGTCGCCAGCCTCGCCGAGGCGGAGTGGCTGACGTGGCCCGCCGCCAATGCCCAGTGCGTGCGCGTCTTCCCGCTGCAGATGAAGTACCGACCGCCGTGGATCGACGACCGGTTCGCCGAGCGGCGCGCGCGCCTGCCCGAGACCTGGGCACGGCTCGCCGCGCTGCCGCAGATGGTGACGGCGGTCGTCTCGACCCTGGCGCCCGGCGGGCGCATCCTGCCCCACCGCGACCTGGAGGAACCCGACTTGTTGCGGTGCCACCTGCCGCTGGCCGTGCCGGCCGGCGAGCGCGCGTGGTTCCGCGTCGGCGAGACGACGTTCTCGTGGCGAGCCGGCGAGTGCGTAGCTTTCCATGCCTGCCAGGACCACGAAGGCGGCAACGACGGCGACTCGGCGCGCGTCCTGCTGATCGTCGACTTCGACGTCGGCGCGGGAATCGCCAGCGGCCGCGCATCCTGACGCGCGGGCGCCGCCAGAAGGGAGCCGCCGATCAGGGCAGGTAGGTGGACGGCAGGGCCGCGCCGCCCAGCCGTTCGAACATCTGCCGATCGACCGACCAGGCGAGAAAGCCCGTCTGGCTGCGCCATCGCGCCAGCCGCGCCAACAGACTGCGGCGTCGATCCGTTCGGCAGCGGTCATGGAGGGCGTCGTCGTAGGCGAGCGGCAGCACGTAGTCGACCAGGAAGCGCACCCGCCGCACCTCGCGCGGCGACAACCAGGGCATCTCCGCTCCGGGCGCCGCGCGGTAGACGCGCAGCTCGTCGAGATTGCGCGGCAGCCTGCGGCCCTGCGGGAACGCCGCGTCCCCCATCGTCGTGCCCGGGATCGCCTGGTAGAGGCGGAAGTTGAACCGCACCTTCGGCGCCGTCCCGTGCAATCGCTCGATCAGACGCCGCGTCGCGCTTTGGTCGGCAGCGGTCTCTCCCGGCCAGCCGAACACGAAGTTGTAGACGGGCTGGATGCCGGCCGCGACCAGCCGATCGTGCGCCCGCAGGGCATCGCGCGGCGCGAAGCGCTTGCCGAGGATGCGCAGCGCGCGCTCGGAGCCGGCCTCGATGCCGAGTTCGAGGGCATGGCAACCGCTCCGCACCAGCAGGCGCAGCTCGTCGTCGTCCAGCCGCAGGAGGTCGTCGACGGTGCCGAGCGCGAACCAACGGATGTCGAGCCCGCGATCGACGAGGCCGCGCGCCGTGTCGAGCACGCGCTTCTTGCCGGCGAGGAAGTCGAGCTCACCGAACAGGAACTGCCGCACGCCGAGCCGCTGCCGCACGTGGGCGACGAGGTCGACGATGCGAGGCGCCGGCAGGGCGCGCCATCGCGTCGGTTCCCAGAAGCAGAACGGACAGCGCTTCGAACAGCCGAGCGCCGTCGGAATCTGCAGGCTGGGCTGGTCGTTGCCGAACACCATCGACTCGGGGCGCAGGAACGGCGCGAGGTCGAGCTGCCACATCGCGTCGACGGAAAACGCCTCGCGCGCGGCGGCCCGTTCGGCGACACCGAGCAGTTGGCGACTGAGGGCATCGACCTCCTGGTCGATCACGATCGCCTGGGCCAACGGCCGGAGATCGAAGCCCTTCGGCACGAGCAACGGGAAGAACCCACCCCCGGCGAGCCGCGGCACGTCGGGTGCGCCGTGTGCCGCATGCGCGAGGAACGCCAGCAGCCCGGGAATCTGCACGCCGGGGTTCAGCTCGGCGCACCAGGCCACCGCCGCCACGGCGCCATCGAGCGCTCGCGACACGGCCTGTCCGTCCGGCGCGTCGTGCACACCGGTGAACAGGTCGACGGCGAAGCCATTGCCGGTCAGCGACGACAGCACGGGCACCGCCTGGTACGGCAGCCCCGACGGCGACATGGTGTCCTCGAGCCAGCGCGGCACGAAGAACACGACACGCCCCATTTCCTCGGCACGCGCGGAGAGCTGCTGCATGCGATCGGTGGTCGCCAGGGCTTCCTGGCGCCAACGGGACCTGATGCTACCGCCTGCGTGTGGTTTGCCCAGGCGCCCGTGGACCAGGGATGGTCGCAAGCGCGCCCGGTCGGTCGGTCACGGCTTGCGCCGCGACTTCGCGCGATTCCTCGCGCCAGCCTTCGCCCGCGAACCCGTCGGCCCCTTCGCGACGGCGCCCGACTTCGACTTCGGCCGCGCCTTCGCTTTCGCCTTCGGCGCAGCAGCCCCGGCCACCTTGCCGAACACGAGGTCGAACACCTGCGGGAAGCTGGTCGCGTAGGTGATCTCGAGCCCCGCCAGCAGCTCCGGCTTCAGCTCGGCGACCTCGGCCTCGTTGCCCTTTGGCAGGATCACGCGCTCGAGGCCGAAGTTCTTCGCCGCGAGCAGCTTCTCGCGCACGCCGCCGATCGGCAGCACTTCGCCGACCACGGTCAGCTCGCCGGTCATCGCGATGTCCTCGGGCACGGGCCGGCCGAGCAGGCAGCTTGTGAACGCGGTCGCGATCGCGATGCCGGCCGACGGGCCGTCCTTCTTGATCGCGCCGGCGGGGAAGTGCAGGTGCAGGTCGAGTTCGCCCAGCTTCGCGAGATCGAGGCCGAAGCGCTCGGCGCGGCTCTTCAGGTAGCTCATCGCCAGCCGCGCCGACTCGCTCATGACGTCGCCGAGGCTGCCGGTGAGCTGCACCGCGCCCTTGCCCTTGCTCGCGACGGCTTCGACGTAGAGCACGTCGCCGCCGAACGGTGTCCACGCCAGACCCTGCACGACGCCGGGCAGCCGCTGCTTGCGCCGCTCCTCGGGCTTGAAGCGCGGCCGACCGAGCATCTGCTCCATCTCCTCGACGCTGAGCCGGCCCGGGCCCTTGCCGCCCTTGGCGACGTCGAGCGCGGCCTTGCGGCACAGCCGCTGCGTGACCTTGTCGAGGCCGCGCACGCCGGCTTCGCGCGTGTACTCCGAGACGATCCGGTGCCACGTCGCCGGCGCGATCGAGAGGTGCTTCGGCAGCAGGCCGTGGCGTTCGAGCTGCTTGGGCAGCAGGTGGCGGCGCGCAATCTCGACCTTCTCCTCGACCAGGTAGCCGGGGATGTCGATGATCTCCATGCGGTCGCGCAGCGGTTCGGGGATCTGCGCGAGCACGTTCGCCGTCGCCAGGAACATCACGTGCGACAGGTCGAACGGCACGTCGAGGTAGTGGTCCTGAAAGTTGTGGTTCTGCTCGGGGTCGAGCACCTCGAGCAGCGCCGAGCTCGGATCGCCGCGGAAGTCGCTGCCGAGCTTGTCGATCTCGTCGAGCAGCATCACCGGGTTGTTGCTGCCGCACGCCTTGAGGCCCTGCAGGATGCGGCCCGGCAGCGCGCCGATGTAGGTGCGGCGGTGGCCCTTGATCTCGGCCTCGTCGCGCATGCCGCCCAGGCTGAAGCGGTAGAATTTGCGCCCCAGCTGCTTGGCGATCGAGGCCCCGACCGAGGTCTT